>JAHEKL010000247.1 GCA_024638345.1 Gammaproteobacteria bacterium
CCCTTGGCGAGCAGCGCTGACACGTCCGTCGCCTTGACACGGTACTCGCCCAGATTTCCCTGATCCGGACCGTGCCAGTCCGACCCACCCGAAACCAGCAACCCCCGTTCCCGCGCGAGCCGCTCCATCTCGAAGACCCGATGCCTCGGCGTTCTCGGTCGATACACTTCCAAACCCTGCAGCCCCTGCCGCTGTAGCGTCGGAGTCCAGTCGGCTAGATGGCGAAAGTGGGGGTGTGCCCAAATGGCGACCCCACCAGCCTGGCGGATGAGCGCGATCGACTGCTCCGGATTCAGCAGGCTGGTCGGGATGTAAGCCGGATGAGGATTTCCGATGTAGGTATCGAATGCCTCGGGGACCGTGTCCACGTATCCCGCGTCCATCAACGCGCGCGCGAGATGCGGCCGACCGAGGGTTCCTCGACCCGAGGAAACGGCGGAGACAGCGTCGAACGTGATCTCGACACCTTGGTCCGAGAGCCGACCCACCATCTCGCGCATCCGCAACTCTCTCCGCTCCGCTGCAGCCTGCGTGTGCGCTCTCAGGGCCTCGTCCGTCGGATCCACGAAATAGCCGAGGATGTGCAACTCCACTTCACCCTCCGACGCGCTGATCTCGATCGATGGGATGACTTCGATGGGCTGACCCGCGGCTGCCTCCAGGGCCTCCTCCACCCCCATCACCGTATCGTGGTCCGTGATCGCGATCACATCGAGGTTCGCCTCGACGGCCGCCGACACGACTCCCGCAGGCGAGAGCGCCCCGTCGGACACGTTCGAGTGGATGTGCAGATCCAGATCCATGAAGGCGCGGGAACCGGACCCCGTCAGCCCTCGAGGTCAGCCCTGGTCGGGGTCGGGTCCGGTCCGTCCTAGCTAGAGGCGCTGTCGGGCCCGAGTTCCTCCGGACCCAGCCACGCATCCGCCGACGAGAAGTCGTCGGGTGGCTCGGTCGAGGAGTACTCGGAGAGGACGGTGACCTGATTGCGGTCGACCTTCACGACACCCCGTCGGACGAAGAAGCTCTCCCTTCCACCACCCGGGAGGCCCGCCTCGAGCATCCCCGCACCGAGCAGGGCGATGAGCGGTGCGTGACCGGGGAGGATTCCGACCTTCCCATCCCAGGCGGGAACGACCATGGAGGCCACCTCCCCCTCGAAGACGGTCTGCGAGGGTGAGACGAGCCGGAGTGAGAGCGTTTCCGAGGCCACCTCAGCTCCCTTCCTTCTGCATCCGCTCGGCCTCGACTACAACACCGTCGATCCCACCCTGCATGTAGAAAGCCTGCTCGGGAAGGTGGTCGAACTCGCCCGCGGCGACCCGAGCGAAGGACTCGATCGTCTCCTCGAGCCGGACGTACACTCCTGGCCGTCCGGTGAACTGCTCCGCGACATGGAACGGCTGAGACAGGAAGCGCTGAATTCGACGCGCCCTGTTGACCAGGATCTTGTCCTCCTCGCTGAGCTCGTCCATTCCGAGGATCGCGATGATATCCTGGAGATCGCGGTACCGCTGCAGGATGCGCTGGATGTCCCGGGCCACGTCGTAATGTCGCTGCCCGATGAACTGCGGGTCCACGATTCGCGACGAGGAGTCGAGAGGGTCCACGGCGGGGTAGATTCCGAGCTCCGAGATGCTCCGCGAGAGCACGGTCTGAGCGTCCAAGTGTGCGAACGCCGCAGCCGGAGCCGGATCCGTCAGATCGTCGGCCGGCACGTAGATCGCCTGTACCGAGGTGATCGATCCGGCTCGCGTCGAAGTGATCCTCTCCTGGAGCTCCCCCATCTCGGTACCTAGCGTGGGCTGATATCCCACCGCGGACGGCATGCGACCCAGTAGCGCGGAAACCTCGGAGCCCGCCTGAGTGAATCGGAAGATGTTGTCGATGAAGAGCAGCACATCCTGCTGCTCTACGTCCCGAAAGTATTCGGCGATCGTCAGACCCGAGAGCCCGACGCGCATGCGGGCACCTGGTGGTTCGTTCATCTGCCCGAACACGAGGGAGGTCGAGCCGAGAACTCCGCTCTCCTTCATCTCGAGCCAGAGGTCGTTTCCTTCGCGGGTCCGCTCACCCACGCCACAGAAGACGGACCGGCCACCGTGCTCGGTGGCGATGTTGTTGATGAGCTCCTGAATGATGACGGTTTTCCCGACCCCCGCCCCTCCGAACAGTCCGGTCTTTCCCCCCTTCACATACGGGGCGAGTAGATCGATGACCTTGATCCCGGTCTCGAAGATCTCGGTCTTGGGCTCGAGGTTTTCGAACTTCGGGGCCTCGCGGTGGATGGGCCATCGCTCGACACCGTTCGCGCCCTCGCCTCCGACCGGTCCCTGGGCATCGACCGGTTCCCCGAGCACGTTTAGGATCCGACCCAGGGCAGCCTCACCCACAGGTACCGTGATGGATTGACCGGTGTCCTGAACCTCCATCCCTCGTACGAGCCCGTCCGTCGCAGACATCGCCACGGCTCTGACCTGCCCTCGCCCGATGTGTTGCTGGACCTCGGCGACCAGATGGACATCTTGCCCCCCCGGGGTCGTGCCTTCGATCCGGAGCGCGTTGTAGATGCGGGGCAGGCTCTCGGGGTCGAACTCCACGTCCAGGACAGGCCCGATCACCTGCACCACCCTTCCGACGTTCTGCTTACTCATGATTCCTTCCGTCTCCATTTCGACCCGCCGCGTCATACGGTGGGCTGCGGTCAGTCGAACGCGGCGGCACCTCCCACGATCTCCGCGATCTCCTGAGTGATCTGTCCCTGGCGCGCGCGGTTGTAGCGGCGCTCGAGCGTCTCCAGCATGTCCGCTGCGTTGTCCGTGGCATTCTTCATCGCCGTCCGTCTCGCTCCCTGCTCGGCCGCTGCATTCTCGACCAGCGCGCGATACACGACATTGCGCACGTATAGAGGCAGCAGCTTGTTCAGGATGTCGTCTCCGGACGGAGATAGGATGAACCGGTCACCGGACGATCCCTCTACGTCCGATCGAATCGGCAGCACTTGCTTGGTAGTCGGCGGGGTCGATAGCGCAGACCGATATTCGGAGGCGATGACCCAGATCGCGTCCAGCTCTCCGCTCTCGAAACGTCTTTGCAGCCCATCCACGAGACGACCCGCATCGTCTGGAGTCGGATAGTCTCCCACGTCGTTCCAGGTCTGTTTCAGCTCTGCGCCCTGGAATCGGAAGTAGGCGATCCCCTTCTTCCCGGAGACATGCAGCTCCGTGGCGACACCCGAGTCGCGCTGATCGGCCAACAGATCTCTCGCCATCCGGATGAGGTTCGCGTTGAACGCGCCCGCCAGCCCGCGGTTGGCGGTCAGCAGGAGGATGGCCGCGGTCTTCGTCTGCTCAGGGGCACGGAGCAGCGGGAACCGATCGGCCAGTTCGGGGCTGTGCAGGCCTCCCACTAGATCCTCCAAAGCGTTTCCGTAGGGTCGCGACGCGTACACGCGGTCCGAGGCCCGCTTCATCTTGGAGGTGGCCACCATCTCCATCGTGCGGGTGATCTGCCGCGTGTTGTCGACCGAACGGATCCTTCGCTTGACGTCGCGAGCTTGTGACAAGTTCGCTCAGCTCCTCTACGCCGTAGCCATCGGAGTCGCGCCTCAGGCGGGCACGGCCTCCTGAAGCGCCGCTTCGAACCGGGCGTTGAAGTCGTCCAGAGCCTTCTTCAGATCGGCCTCGAGATCCTCTGTGAGGACCTTCTCCGACCGGAGGCTCGAAAGCAGGTCGTCCTTCTCCGCGCTCAGGAAGTCCAGGAACTCCCGCTCCCAGAGTCGCACCCGCTCGACGGGGAATGAGTCCAGGTAGCCGTTGGTCACCGCGTAGATGACGGCCACCTGTCGCTCGACCGGCATCGGATCGTACTGCGGCTGTTTCAAGATCTCGACGGTACGCTCCCCTCGTGCCAGCTGTCTCTGAGTGGCAGCATCCAGATCCGAGCCGAACTGGGCAAAGGCTTCCATCTCACGATACTGGGCGAGATCGAGACGCAGACGTCCCGTCGGTCGTGCCGGAGCGAATCGGCGAAATCAAAGCGGTCACAACACTTGGACGAAACGATGAAGATACACGAATATCAAGCAAAACAGTTGTTGGCGGCCGCAGGCGTGCCGGTGCCGAAGGGG
>JAHEKL010000248.1 GCA_024638345.1 Gammaproteobacteria bacterium
TCCGGTCACCCGGCTCCGGATCGACGAGCTCGGTCATCAGTGCGACGATGTATGGCTGCGAGATCGTCTGCTCCGAGCCGATCGAAAGCGGCGTATCACTGTACGCTCTGCCTCGATAGGCCTCGGGGACGAACTCGTGCCGTGGCACCTCTCGCATCGCGTCCAGCACCCCCTCGTGCTCGACGCCACGGGCCTCGATCTGCTCCTCGACCATCCGGATCCGCAGGTCCTCGAAGCTCGGGTCCTGCAGGGCCGGCCGAGAACCAGACGCCTGCGCCGGCCGGCTCGCGCCGAGCATCAGGCAGAGGGCGATCAGGATCCGTATGAGGGTAGTCCTCCGTCCAGCGCAAACCAAGGAAGCACCTCCGCAGACATGGCCCGTCTAGGGGGCCGCTCGTCTCCCGTGGGGAGAAAGTTCCCGCGCGAGCGACCCAGGGGAATTCGCTGGAAGCTACCCGGTGAGATCGGGATCCGACAAATACACGGCCCGCAGCCGCCGAGATCAGCTCCCGGAGACGGCCGCTACGGCTCCTTCCCTGATCTGCTCCCAGAGCAGGCGAGTCGCCTCTTCCGGTTCGGCGTCCAGCTCCCTCGCCAGAATCTCACGGAGTCGCTCGTAGTGCTTGATCGCCAGAGTCCTTTCTCCCGACCGAGCGAGCGCCAGCATGAATCGCCTCTGGATCTCCTCGTGTAGCTCGTCCTGCGCCGCGAGCGTTCGGTAGATCTCGGCGGCTTCTCGGTCCCGCCGCTGCCGCTCGAGGACGTCCCCCAGCCGCACGCCCAGCTGACGCCTGAGGGCTCTGGCGGAGTCCGCCGGCTCGTCACACCAGCGTGCAGAGGTTTGATCTTGGCCGAACTCGCCCCTGTACAGAGAGAGCAGATCCCGGAGCTGGACCTCGGAAGCCCCATCCCCAGAGCCTTCGTTCAATACCTCGCGAGCGCGGATCTCGAAGTCTTCGAGATCGAAGTAGATCCGTCGCTTTGGGGACAGCCGGTACCGCTCCCGCTCGATGACGACCCACTCGGGATCTTTCAGGACCTTGCGGAGGTGGTGGAGCGCTACGTGAAAGCTGTTCTTGAGCTGTGCTGAGCTGGAATCCGGCCAGAGAGCGCGCGCGATCTCCTCGCGACTCCATCCTTCCCTGCGCAACAAGAGGAACAGGAGGAGCTCCCGGGGCTTCGAGAAAGGCCACTGGTCTTCTGCGATGACTTCGTTCCCGAGAAACACCTCGAGCGGGCCGAGAGCCAGGACCCGGATGTCGTAGCGCGGCACGTCGATGGTTGGCGTCGGCTCCGGCGCGACGCGACGCGGCTCGACCCTGACCGGAAGCGCCTCCGACTCCGGCACGGCGGCCGGCTGGCTTCCGCGCACGACCAGAGCCACGAGGGTTTCCGCTTTTGCCCGCCTGCCCTCGGCTCGACCCGCATCGAATTCGGTGGACCCCGACGACGCCAGGAACTCCTGAACGGCGTTCTCGATCAACACCTTCTCGACTGGCCAGGGGGTCGACCCGACGAGGGCCCTCAGCACTTCAGCAGCCCCCATGAGTCTACCCGCCTCCTCGAGATCCCCGCGTCTTCCCCTGACCAGCGCGAGAAACTCCAGGGCGCGCGCCACGAACACCGATCCCCAGTCCTCCAGCAGGGCCTCGAGGGCTTCCAGCAGCAGGGGCTCCGCCTCCTTGGGCTCTCCCCTTCGGACATGCAAGATCGCCAGGGTTTCGAGCGCGATCGCCATCTCCCGACCCGTGCCGAAGCGACGCGCGATCGAGACACCGTCTTGTACGACCTCCAGCGCCCGGTCCAGGTCGCCTTTCGCGGCGTAATGGTTGCCGAGAGCCAGATGGTTGAGTCGAAGTCCGTAGAGATCCTCGCTGGCCTCGAGCCATTCACGGCCCTTGAGGAGGGGAACAGCCGCCTCGGAGCTTCCCTGGAGGATCAAGGCGATGCCCAGGTAGTTGAGGGCATAGGCCGCGAGCTGAAGGTCGCCCAGCTCTTCCGCGAGCTCGTGCGCCTCCTCGAGGAGGATGCGGGCCGAGTCCGAGCGCCCTTGCAACGTGTCCAGGGCACCCGCGCCGAAAAGGAGGCGCGCCCGACCGACGGCCCGCTCCGAGGCCGCAGGCAGCTCCAGGGCGCTCGCCAGCCAATCTCTGGCCTCGACCCAATACTGACTGGACAGCCATAGCCACCAGATCGACCCGACGAGATCCACGTGGAGCTCCGGAGCCTCCGTGCGCGTCCATCGAATGGCGGCACGGATGTTGTCGAACTCGGGTTGTAGGCGTGCCACCCACATGCGCCTTGCGGGCGTCAGCAGGTGTGGCACCGCCTCGTCCACGAGGCTCAGGCACCACCGCGCATGGCGCTCCGAGGTCATGGTGAGCTCGCCCGCCTGCTGGAGGGCTCCGAATCCGTACTGTCGTATCGGCTCCAGCATCTGGTACCGGGAGACACCGTCGAACTCCCTCACCACGATGAACGAGCGATCAACCAGGAGTGCGACCTGCTCCAGCACCTCCCCGGTCTGGACGCCGTCCCCGGACGCCACGGCCTCCGCGGCGTCCAGATCGAACCCACCTCGGAATACGGACAGACGTCTGAATACGACTTTGAGCGGTTCCGGGAGGAGCTCGTGGCTCCACTCCATTGCTGCGCGCAACGTGCGGTGACGCGGAACTGTGCGCCGCTCCGTAGGCGCGAGCAGTCGGAACATGTCGTCGAGACGCTCCCGAATCTGGTTTGGCGTGAGCACGCGCACGCGAGCGGCGGCGAGCTCGAGCGCGAGCGGTATCCCGTCCAGTCGCTTGCTGATCTCGTCGACGGCCTCGGCGTTCGAGGGGCTCAGGGAAAACGAAGGGACGACGTCGCGCGCCCGATCCACGAAGAGACGGACGGACTCGCTGGCGTCCTCTTCGAGCGCGGTGGATTCCGCGGCGACCGATAGAGGCAGGACGAGCCAGGCGCGTTCTCCCGGGACCCCGAGGGCCTCTCGGGACGTGGCGAGGATGCGCGCGCGCGGCATGAGGGCCAGGAGGTCCTTCGATAGCGCGGCACAGCTGTCGACCAGGTGCTCACAGCTGTCGAGGACGATCAGTAGACCCGTGTCGGCAAGGTGATCGGCCAACCCCCCTAGGGCACCGATGTCCTCTTCGACACCCAGTCCCCTGGCCACTGCGGACAAGAGGCGATCCGGATGGGTGACGCCAGCCAGCTCGACCCAAGCGACAGGTAGCTGATCGGACAACCCTCCGGCGAGCTCGAGCGCGAGGCGAGTCTTCCCGATCCCACCCGGGCCGGTCAACGTCACGAGGCGTTCCTCGAGGACGAGACGCCGAAGCTCTTCGACCTGTCCGGCTCGTCCGATGAAACGGGTGAGCTCGGACGGTGGGGGTGCGAAGGAGAGGCCCCGTTCCGGTGTCTCCGGAAGGGGCCCCGTTCTGGTCTTCATTTCGCAGCCTGGGAGACGACGCTCCCGGCAAGTGTTCAGGACACCAAAGGCATCGGCCAATAATTTCGCGGTCGAGAATTCCGGCGTCAATCGGCTAGCGCCCGGCCCACAAGGCACTTGGAGCAGGTCGAAGCTCGCTACGCCAAGGTCACAACCGCATCAGGTTGTATCGCTCGTAGATCGTCCGTCTCACGTGTCTGGCTCGGCGTGTGATCATCTCTCCCTCCTTTCGTTTGAATCCTACCCATTCCCATCCCATGGCGTCTTTGCCCGGGGAGTTCGGTTCTCACACGGACAAGCTCGCCAGTGCCACTTCTCCGTGGCTTAACCGCCCGGAAGCCCGAGCAGCTTTTGCGATTAAATCCGGCGGTTAAGCGGGACCCCACAGTATTGATCTGCAGCGACCGGCGAGCCGCCGGTGTCTGGTCACAGCTCGGTCTTTGAGGACGACATGGAAATCTCGGGAGATGGCTCGGACAGGAGGACGCGCACCGACTCGGGTCCGATTCGAGCCTGTGTGAGGGTCGGCGAGATGGAAACCTGGTACGTGCGTTGGGGACGTGGAGCACCGGTCCTGTTTCTGGCCCGGGGACCTGTCGAAGCCTTGCCTCTTCGTTTGGAGGAGCTCGTTCCCCCCGGTCACTGTCTTCTTCGCCCGACGCTTCCGAAGGACCTC
>JAHEKL010000249.1 GCA_024638345.1 Gammaproteobacteria bacterium
GAGCGGTGTGGTTGCCGTGCCGGTGTCGGCGCTACTTGCGCTGTCGGAGGGCGGGTATGCCGTCGAGGTGCAGCAGAGCGACGGCACCACTGTGCTGGTTGCCGTCGAGCCGGGCTTCTACGCCGACGGCCTCGTCGAAGTCACCGACACCGAGCTGGCGCCCGGCATGACGGTGGTCGTGCCGTGACCCTCGTATTGATGGAAGTGCTGAACGAGTACGGCGCCGTCCGTTACTTCGGAGTCACGACGTTCACCACCGGGATCTTCCGAGCCTGGTTTTCCCTCGGCGACCCGCCCGCCGCGATCCGTCTCTCGGGCCTCCTCCTCCTATTCGTCTTCCTGCTCATCCTCTTGGAGAGGGCCCAACGGGGCAGAGCCCGCTTCGACACCGGGACTTCCAGGTATCGACCGGTGGTACGCTTCCAGCTCGAGGGTTGGCGAAGTTGGGCGGCGTTCGCCGTCTGCGCCGTACCGGTGCTCTTCGGCTTTCTCCTTCCCTTCGCTCAACTCGCGGCCTGGGGAGTCCAGGTCGCGCCGGAGGCGATCGACCCGCGCTTCGTGACGTTGACGCTGAACTCCTTCGGGCTGGGACTCGCAGCGGCGATCGTGACGGTGGTGACCGGGCTCCTGATCGTCTATTCGGTGCGTCTCTCCCCCACTCGGGGCCTCAAGCTCGCGGCCCGAGCTTCCTCTCTCGGATACTCGATCCCTGGCGCAGTCATCGCCGTGGGAATTCTCATCCCGTTCATCTGGGTCGATCTCCGCCTGTCCGCGTTGTTTCGCGAGACCGGAGCTTCGGTCGGACTGATTCTCACCGGCACAGTTGCGGCGCTTCTTTTCGCTTATGTGGTTCGATTCCTCGCCGTCTCCTTGAATCCCGTCGATTCCGGCTTCGAGCGGACGTGTGGAAACCTCGACGAGACCTCGAGGTCGCTGGGGGTACCGCCGCTCCGAACGCTGCTCAGGGTGGACCTCCCCCTGCTGCGTGGAACCCTCCTGTCGGCGGGGCTCCTCGTCTTCGTGGACGTGTTGAAGGAGCTACCGCTGACCCTCATCCTGCGTCCCTTCGACTTCGACACGCTGGCGACGCGAGCCTTTCAGCTCGCCATGGACGAGCAGGTCGCGCGCTCGGCGCTCCCCGCACTCCTGATCATCCTCACCGGGCTGATACCGGTCATCCTTCTCTCGCGGCTGATCGGGGAGCATCCGGAATACGGGGCGGACGCCCCACCGGCTCAGCTGGCCGGACCTCACTCGGCGACGACCGAGCCTGTCTGACCTGGCTTCGGCCCCCAACGCGGGGCCGAGAGTGGGGACCGGCGGACGGCCGAAGACCGGTCCGGCGGTCTTCGCTCAGTGGGTAAGGTGACTTCCGCTGCCGGCCGATACGTCGGGTGGGGGCGGGCCGACCTCGTCCAACAGCTCGGAGACCAAACGGACGATCTCCGACGGCTCGAACGGCGGTCGGAGCAGCGGATACCCGGGCTCGGGCACTTCATCTTCCTCTCCCCTCGAACCGGCGGGTCGGCGATCGACGACGATCACGCGTAGACCCCGCTGTTCCAGCCTCCATTTGCGCGCGATCTCCTTGCCCGAACGGCCCCCCGGAAGCGTCCGCTCGGTGACGAGCAGGTCGATCCGGTCGACTGCAAGTCTTCTCACCCGCTCGAGCTCCTCGGGGGTCTCGCAGATCTGGACCTGGTATCCGGAGCGCTCGAGCATCTGGGCGAGCAGACCGGCCAGGAGCGGCTCGTCCTCGAGGATCAGGATTCTGGGAGAGGCCTCGGCTGGCTCACTCTCCTTCGTCCTCTGGGCAGCGTGTTCCTTTTCCCTGCTCGGGACGACCGCAAGCGGAAGAAACAGGTCCACCTCGGTTCCCTCGCCCAGTCGCGATCGGACTTCGACCCACCCTCCGTGGCCTTCCACGATCGCCTGCACGGCCGACAGCCCGAGACCCCGCAGCGGGTGCCCCTCGGTCCGTGTCGAGAAGAACGGCTCGAAGAGCCAAGGAACGTGCTCCCTGGGAATTCCGTCTCCCTGGTCCTCGACGCGGACCCGGACGCCTTCCCACTGCTCGTCTCTTCCGCTTCCCCGGGGCGCAAGCCCCCAGGTCAGCCGCACGCTCTGCCCGGTCCGGGAGGCTTCCCGGGCGTTCTGCACGAGATGGACCAGCGCCCGCTCGAGCAGCGCGACGTTCGCCTCGACCGGAAGCGTCCCCATCGGAGGAGCCACTCGGAGCCTGACGCCCTCGCCAACCTCCTTCGCGAGGGTGGGAATCATCGAAGGCAGTACCTCGTTCAAGTCCTTTCGCGCCCGATCGGGAATCCCCTCACGAAGACAGCCGAGGAACCGGGAAAGACCATCCGTAAGAAGGCTGCGAGCCTCCGAAGCACCCTGGACCAACTCCGCGTCCTCCGACCCCTCACGGCGAGACTTCTCCAACATCCTGAGGTATCCCGCCTGCACCTCCAGCACCCCGAGGAGACCGATGACCTCCTCGGCTCCGATGACGGCCCCGGCCTCCAGGTGCCGCAGCCGACGGACCCGCGAGGGATCCGCGGTCGCGCTCGGATGCGCGCCGGGAGTGGAGGCCTCGATCGGCGTGGACGATAGGGTATCGGTCTCGTCCCCGGGGCCTCCGGGCTCCTGAATCGCCTGGGATTCCTCTGGAATCGGCTCCGGCGGCTCGATGGGTGCCGCGTCGTCCAGCCCACCGCCGGCGCCTAACCCCTCGACGAACACGGGACTCATCGGAGTGACCCCGGTCGAGGCCGGTTCGTGGATCGAGCCGCACGGATTACGGGTGTGATCGGCAGAATCCTGCTCGAGATGGGAAGCGGGTCTGGTCGGGCACCGGTGACGGGCCGACCGGGAACCCCGGAATATTACGGCGCCATCCAGCCACGAAACAAGGGAAGGCGGTAGCGTTCCGACCGCGCCCGCAGGATACCTCCAGAAGGCGCGGGCTTGACCCTCGCCATGACCAGGGTCATCCTGTCGCTATGAAGAAAACGGCGGAGGCGCCCCTCTTCGACCTCCTGTTTCAAGCTGCTCGGACGCAGTTTCGTCGGGGTGGGTACGAAGCCGTCTCCATATCTAAGATAACACATGAGGTAGGATTAGCTAAAGGTACGTTTTTCAATTATTTCCCCACCAAGGATCACGTTCTTGCAGAAGTCTACCGCAGGATCGTGGACGAGGCTTTGACCGAGGTCTCGACCCACGGGCTGACCGGATCCGAGGCGATTCTCGCCTTCTGCGCATCGTTGGCGGATGGGATGAGCACCGACCGGCGACTGAGCGATGCCATCGTGCCCAGGCTCTCCTCCCTTCCCAACGCCCCCGGCGAGGCCGGATCCGTCGTGAGAGACGAGGAGAGGATCCGGAGTTGGCTAGAGGGTCGCCTGACCGAGGCACTTCCCGTTTCAGTGCCGCTGGTCGAGATGGATCCTGCTCTGCTCGCTTTCCTTCTGACCTGGGCTGTCCGGGGGAGCCTCGACGAGTGGGCTCGAAGTGGAGCAGCCGACGAAGCCCTCGCTCCCGCGATCCTGGAGCGGGTCTCGTTCCTGCTGCAGTCGAACGGTCTCCCCGCCGGAAGGAAGAACGGATGAGTCCCAGCATCAAGACGTTCTCGATCCCGATCATCGTGCTCGCGCTCGCTGGGTGTTCGACGTCCGAGCCCGCCCATCCTTGGCTCGATCTAGGTGCCAGCTCGCCCCATCGGATCATAGAGTTCGCAGGGGCCGACGCCGGTCAGATCGTGATCGCCATGGATCCGGCCGTCTCCCGTGAACAGGCTCTCGAGCTCGGTTCTCTCATCCAGTCTCAAGCGCCACCCGGTGCCATTGTGAACGCGCAGCTCTACAACGACGAGGCGACCGCGCGCGGTTGGAGGACTGCCCAGGCCCAGATGCGGGTCGAGCATCTGCTGGTTCTCGTCACGATCAACCCGGGCACGGAGTTGAACGAGGTCCGGTGGGCACGGCCCGACAGCCTGCCCGCATCGAATGGTGCCCTCTCGGCCCCAGGGGCCGACACCACACCTCCCCCGCCATGACCGAAACCGCGATCCACTCAAGTCCGTACTCTTGTTTTTTCTGGAATCTTCGGCT
>JAHEKL010000250.1 GCA_024638345.1 Gammaproteobacteria bacterium
CGGCTCGGTCGACCTGTTCGTCGTCTCCCACCATGGCCAGCCGAGCTCGAACGCCGAGGTTCTTGTTCACGCGATCGAGCCGCGAGTGGCCATCATGAACAACGGGACTCGGAAGGGCGGCCAACCCGAAGCCATGCGCATCCTCCACTCCGCGCCCGGGCTGGAGGACCTCTGGCAGCTCCACTTCTCTCAACTGAGCGGTCAGGAATACACGGCACCGGGCATGTTCATCGCGAACTCGATCGACGAGGCCTCGACCTCGATGCCTGTCACGCCGTGGCAGGGTCCGGCGCGCGGGCCGGACGTGCCTCCGCCGCCGGCCCACGACGGACCGGCACATTGGATCGTGGTATCCGCGCAGTCCGACGGCACGTTCACGGTCACGAACGGTCGCAACGGATTCAGTAAGACCTACCGCTGAGCGTGCTCGATTCGGGAGCGGGCCGGTCCCGCACGGCGATCGGGCTCGCCCTGGTCGCGGCGCTGGGGACCGCACCCCTCGCTGCACAGCAGCTCAGCTCGGTCCGGCCGGGCGAAGCTGCCTACGTCGTGCCCAGGATCGAAGGGGAGATCGTACTGGACGGGAAGGCGGACGAGCCCGCATGGCAGGCCGTCGAGCCACTTCCCGTCTACATGCACTTCCCCACCTTCGGCGACCCGCCCACGGAACGCACCGAGTTTCGGCTGGCCTACGACTCCGAGTACCTGTACTTCTCGTGCGAGTCGTTCGACTCCAGTCCGGAGGAGATCCGGATGTTCTCGCTCCTTCGCGACGAACGGTCGTTCCGGAGCGACTTCTGCTCCCTTTACATCGACACACTGAACGACGAGGAGAACTCGCTCTCGTTCCGGGTGGGTCCGGGAGGAAACCGAAGCGACTCGCAGCGATGGAACGACGCCGAGCGGAACGACTCCAGCTGGGACTCGTTCTGGGACGGGGCCGCCGTACGAGACGAGGGCGGCTGGTACTCGGAGTTCCGCATTCCGTTCTCCAGCATGCTGTTCCAGGTCGTGGACGGGCAGGTGGTCATGGGCATCTCCATGCTCCGCAACATCTCCCGCAAGAACGAGCGTCATGTCCACCCGGCCATTTCACCCGATCGGGGTCGGTTTTCCTACGCCCAGTCGTCTCAGATGCGGAAAGTCGTCTTTCGCGGCATCGAGCCTCAGGGCAATCCGGCGTACGTTCGGCCTTATGCGCTCGCCGGCGGCGGCTACTCGCACAGCCTGAACGGACCGGGCTCCATCTACGAGCGGAGCTCGGATCGAGTGCGCGAGGCCGGTGCCGACTTCCGAGTGGGGCTCACGTCGAATCTGACGCTCGATCTCACGGCCAACACCGACTTCGCCCAGGTCGAGGCCGACGACCAACAGGTGAACCTTACCCGGTTTTCTCTATTCTTCCCGGAGAAGCGCCGGTTCTTCCAGGAGCGCTCGTCGAACTTCGAGTTCTCGCTGGGCGGGAATGATCGGCTCTTCCACTCGCGGACCATCGGGCTCGCTGGGGGGCAGCCGGTGCGAATCTACGGTGGGGGTCGTCTCGTGGGTCGGGTAGGCGAATGGGACCTGGGCGTGCTGAACCTGCAAACCGCGGAGTCGAGCGCGCTCCCCTCGGAGAACCTGGGAGTCGCGCGTCTTCGTCGCCGTGTCCTCAACTCGAACTCCTACGTGGGTGGGATCTTCACCAGCCGTCTGGGATCCGGTGGAAGCCGGAATATCGTCTACGGAGCGGACGCGATCCTCAGACTCGTCGGCGACGACTATCTGATCCTCAACTGGAGTCAGAGCTTCGAGCACGACGAGCTCCAAGCGGAAGACGGCTCGATCGGCCCGCTGGATCGAGCTCTGGCCCGGCTGAATTGGGAGCGTCGGGGCCAGGACGGCCTCACCTACCTACTCGACCTGGCTCGGGCGGGGGCGGCGTTCGATCCGGGAATGGGCTTCCTGCGACGCACTGATTACTCCAGGGGTCAGGCGAACCTGGGCTACGGTTGGCGCTTCCAGCCGGGCGCACCGATCTACACGTACGCGATGCATCTGGAGAGCTCGGTCTTCCGTCGCAACGCGACCCGCGTCGTCGAGACCGTCGAGATCGCTCCCCGTGCCATATTCGAGACCTGGGGTCTTCACCAGCTCACGCTTTCCGGCCTGTTCCGATACGAGAACTTGCCACGGCCGTTCTCCCTTCCGGAGGATACCTCGGTGCCAGAGGGGATCTACCGGTTCGCGGCCGCGCAGCTCCAGTACTCGGCGCCGCAGGGAGACCGGTTCCGGACGACTCTCTCCGCCGAAGCCGGGCAGTTCTTCGACGGAACCCTGGCATCGCTGTCGATCGGACCCGTCTGGGATCCGTCGCCCCACCTCAACCTGACGGCCAGATATCAGGTCGACCGCGTCGAATTCGACGACCGCGGCCAGAGCTTCACGTCGCACCTCATGCGTTTGCGCGCGGAGGTGACGGTTTCGACCCGAACGACGGTGGTCGGATTCGTACAGTACAACAAATCGGACAACGCGGTCGTGGCGAACCTGCGCTTCCGGTACAATCCCCGTGAAGGCAACGACTTCTACGTCGTCTGGAACGAGGGGCTGGTCACGGACCGATACTCCTTCGATCCCGTTCGCCCCTTCAGCGATCAGCGCACGATCCTGATCAAGTACTCCCACACGCTTCAGTTCGGGATCTGAGCTCGACCCCTCCGCGGTCCCTCACATGATACCTTGCATGAACTTGGCGCGCAGCGCCGCACGATCCACCTCGTCGCCCCTCAGATAGAACTGCGAGATGCGGCGGGTGTGGTTGATGTCGTCCAGAGGGTTGGCGTCCAGGATGACGAATGAAGCGTTCTTCCCCTCCGCGACGGTCCCGAGGTCGTCCAGCCCCAGGATCATCGCGTTGGTGCTCGTCGCCGCAACGATCGCCTCCATGTTGCTCAGTCCACAGCGCGCCATGTCCCTCATCTCGGTGTGGGCGGTCCAGGCCACGCTCGTGCCGGAGTCGGTCCCCATCCCGATGATCATTCCAGCCTCGTGATTCTTGGCCAGGTTACGGCACTGTAGCGGGAACTGGGAGCCGGGATCGGGAGGACCCGCGGCCTGCTCCCGTCCAAGCTGCTCGCGCATCCGCTCGACCTCGAACGGAGGGAGCGTTTCGCTGAGCCAGGGAAGGTCCTCCATCGTCAGTGGGTTCCCCGGCAGATTTGGAATGCTCCAGACATCCGGGTGCTCCCGGACCAGGGCCAGATATTCTTCGTCGACGTCTCGATCCCGGACGGTATGCGCGAATCCGTCCACTCCCGCCAAGAGGAGGTCCTTGGCGTCGGCCAAAGCGCTCGTGGTACCGACGTGAGCCACGACGCGCATCCCGTTCGCGTGCGCCTCGTCGACGATCGCCCGGTACACGTTCGGTTCCACCTTCGGAACCGTTCCACCGCGATCGTCCACCCAGATCTTCACGAGATCCGATCCCAGCGCGCGAATCTCCTGGACCGCCGTTCGACCTTCCTCCTCGGTGAGCGCCCCCCGCGGGATTCCCAGACGGTACTCCTGAGTCGGTCCCGCCATGGCCGTTCCTGCGATCCCCCGTCCCGAGGTCATGAAGAGCGCGGCGTCGGGGATCACCTCGTCCGCCAGCTGGAAGGCGAGCGCTTCATCGTGCTCCAGACCCAAGCTCATCGTGACCGCGATGCCGTGGTAAGCGGATCGCTCCATGTGCTCGATCAGGTTCTCCCGTGTGTAGTTCTCCTTGCTACTGGTCCCGTCCTTCACATTGGTGAGCCCGATGTGCTGGTGGGCGTCGATCAACGCCGGGATCACGGTCCTACCGGCGAGGTCCACCCGAGTGGCCCCCTCGGGAGGCTCCATCGCCCCCTGCGGTCCGACCCAGGTGAAGGTATTCCCCTCCACCAGAAAGGCGGATGTCTCGATGGTGCTCCCATCGCCGACGATCAGCCGGGCCCCCTCGAACCACATGGCGTCCCCCGGGGTCTGCGTCGATTCGGGGGCCTGGGCACAGGCGGACAACGAGGAGAGAACAAGGAGCGGAAGCGCTCGGAACGTGCGCGTTCGGAGCCCTGGCATGGCTTCCTCCGATACGGGTGTCGCATGCATA
>JAHEKL010000251.1 GCA_024638345.1 Gammaproteobacteria bacterium
TGCCCAGATGCTTCCCGCGATCAGGGCCCACACCACGAGATGCGGAGCGCGCCGAACGTCCACTCCCACGTTGGCCGTCCCCCGAATGAGCGCGGGAAGGCTCCACCGGGCAAGGAAGACGCCGACGACCATGACGAGAGAGATCGCTACTGGAGAGATGCCGAGGACCACCACCTTGGTGGGTGCCTCCGCCGCGCCCAGCCAGGCTCCCGCCGCGACCCCCGAGAGCACCCCCGCGGCCTGAAGGCTTCTCAGCCGGGAGGCAGGAACGGAGGTCTCGGGCTCTACGCCACCCATGAGAGCAGCAGCAGTCCGACGACGAGCACCAAGAGCGGGATCCAGAACTGCACATCGCCGAGCATGCTGAGCCACCAGCGGGGGGGCGGGCCGGACGAGTCGTGAGGGTCGCGCATGGGCTCGGGCGTGCTCCGTCGCAAAGGTGCCCTCGGAGGGGCCTTGCGCCCCGTGGGCTGATAACATCCCACTGTCGACCCGTCACTCGCAACGAGCCGAGCTATCGAGCCAGTTCCGTGAACCTCCCTCGGATCGATCAGACCATCGGACCGCGATTGCCGCGCCCGTTGCTTCTTCGCTTCGCGGATTGGCACTGGGAGACGGCGAGCCGGGCAGGACCCCGTCGGGGGGAGAGAGGAGCCGTGACGTATCGGCTGACGGCCGGGCCTGGCCGCGACCTCTTCCTGAAGATCGCGGATTCGGCTTGGTGGCCACGGCCGCGCGACGAGGCCGCGCGGATCGAGTGGGCAGGGGCACACCTTCCAGTGCCGAGGGCGCTGGAATCCGGATCGAACGGTCGCGTAGAGTGGCTGATCACCGAGGCGCTCGACGGACGAAACGCCGCACACCCGACGTTTCGAGCCGATCCGCCAGCCCTCGTCAGGATCGTTGCCGCCGGGCTTCGAAGGTTGCATCTCGCCCCCGCCGAGGCGTGCCCATTCGACTTTCGTCTGGATGCTGCGTTGGAGCTGGCTCGCCGGCGTGTCGAAGTCGGAGAGCTCGATCCCGAACGGGACTTCCACTCGGAGCACCGGCACCTGAGCGCGTCCGCAGCCATCCGGCGTCTCGAGGACATGCGGCCAGTGGAGGAAGCGGTCGTGGTCTGCCACGGCGACTACTGCCTTCCCAACGTCTTGATCGATGCGGCGGAGGTCGTCGGGTTCGTGGATCTCGGCGAGCTCGGAATCGCGGATCGGTGGTGGGACCTGGCCGTCGCGACCTGGAGTCTGGAATGGAATCTGGGCCCTGGATATTCCGACTCGTTCCTCGAGCACTACGGTGTCGAGCCGGACCGAGATCGCATCGCTTTCTACCGACTGCTCTACGACGTAGTGTCCTGAGGGCGGCGGGTCATGGACCGCATTGCGCGCCTCGAGGTGCGAACGCAGGTTTGCCACGGCGATTACAGCGGCCGGTGGGCGACGAAATCCAAGGAGACGTCGGCGTAGCACGATGTTGAATCGATCGACCCGGCGAGGTCTGTACCTCGTGGCTTCCATCGTCACCTTGGGCATGACGGGAACCCCAGCCGACGACGCCCCGCCTCGGAGAGACGCGATACCCGAGGCGGCCGTGAGCATCGTGCATCCCGAATTGCCGGATGCGACTCGGCAGAGTCTTGGCCAGGAGGCGTACCTCCGACACTGTACGATTTGTCATGGCGAGCAAGGGAGAGGGGACGGGCCCGCAGCGGGTGCGTTCGATCCCGGCCCCCCGGACTTCACCGATCCGGACGGGCTGCCGTCGATGACTGACGACGAGCTTCTCGATGTCGTCAGTAGGGGCCGTCGTTCGATGCCGGCTTTCGATGCGGTGTTGGAGCCGGAGGTCCTGACGGAAGTCGTGGACTATCTGCGAGAGCTGAGCGGCAAGGGGGACTGATGGATTCCTCTTCGAATCATCGGATCGGGCTCCTGATCCTCCGTCTCGCGCTCGGATCGATCTTTGTGCTCCACGGCTGGATCAACCTGGTCGGAGGGCAGTCTTTCCTTCGTGAGATGCTCGCAATGGTGGGCTGGGCGCCACCGCCGGCGCTGATCTGGCTCATCACCCTCATGGAGCTGTTCGGGGGCCTCGCTCTCGTGCTGGGGGTCTTCACTCGATGGGCGGCGCTCCTGCTCTCCGGCGAGATGGTGGTCGCAGTTGTCCTTTTCCACCTTAGGCAGGGCTTCTTCATCGTAGCGTTACCGAATGCTCCGTTGGCCTTCGGCTTCGAGTACCACATTGCTCTTGTCGGTGGCCTCATGTGTCTCGCGCTGGGAGGCCCGGGCGTCTTCGCTCTCGAGGAGAAGCTGAGCAAGAGAGACGGAATTCGGGACACGGTCTAGAGCCTCCCGGCGGAATCCGGGATCTCCCACTCCCCGACGCCCATCAGCGAACCGCTTCCCGGAGAACTTCGGCCAACGCATCCACGTCGTCGGTGTCGTTGTACACATGGGTCGAAAGCCGCAGCGCCGCCCCCCGTAGTGAAGCGAACACGCTTCGAGTGGCGAGTGTATCCCGGAGGTCCTCGAGATCCACTTTCTCGGGCATCCTGAGCCCGAAGAGATGCCCGGATCGCCATGCCTCCTCCTCGACCCCGTACCCCATCGACTCGGCCTCTTCGAGGAAGTCGCGGGTGAGCTTCCGGCAATAGACCTCGATCTTTGCCGGGGACCAGTCCAGGATGAGCTCGAGGCTTCGTTGGGCGATGGGCGCCAGGAAGAAGTTGGCCCGCTCGGAAACATCGTAGCGCACCGCTCCGGCATCGTAGGTCGCTCGGTAGTTCACGAGGTTCTGGAAGTCTCGGCTCCCCTTCCGAGCCAGCCAGGTCTCCTCGAGCGGCGTTCCGTCGTCCATGCGGGGACCGAAGTACGCGAGGGAGAGAGAGTAGGGTCCAAGGAGCCACTTGTAGGCCGCGCAGAGCAGGACATCGGGCCGGACCTCGGTTACATCGAGGTCCAGCACACCCAAGGACTGGGTGGCGTCGATCACCAAGGCGGCACCGACGTGGCGACAGCGTCGGCCCATTTCGACGAGGTCGAAGAGGGTTCCGTCCGTCCAATGAACATTGGGCACGCACACGATCGCGGTTTGCGCGTCTACGGCTTGGAGGAGCCGTTCGTTCCACTCTCTGCCTCGCCTGGGGCCCTCCGGGGGCCGGACGGCTCTCAGCTCGGCACCGGTTTCGTTCGCTACACGCCTCCAGGAGTAGTAGGCTGCCGGAAACTGCTCATGCGTGACCACGATGTTTTGTCCAGCCGAAACCGGCAGGTTCAGGGCCGCGGTGGCGATTCCATAGGAGACGCCGGGCTGAATCGCAATTCGAGCCGGATCGTCCGAGCGGATGAGGCGAGCGAACAGCTCCCTGAGTCGATCGATGTCCCAGAAGGCCTCGGGAGGCAGCGTTCGAGACGGAACACGCTTTCGACGAATTGCCTCCACTCCGGCCTTCTCGGAGACCCGCGGGAGGGGACCCATGTACGCGCAGTCGAAGTAGTGCGTGCTGCGGGGGATCTGGAACACGTCCCGTCGGCAGTCGAGCGGTACCGTCACGCGTCGATTCGACCCAGGCTCAGAAGGGCGGTCGTGGGGATGCCAGGATAGGTGAACCTAGCCGGCATCCGGCTTCGCTTGCAGGCCCGGAGCGGCCTCGGCACTTTTCAAATCCGCTCCCTCGGGGGGCGATGCAACGGGCGGTGCATCCATAAGATCAAGACAGCAAGGAGCTGCACTTGGCGATGACGCGCGACGGTCTGGGAGGACTTGCACTCATCACCCTCATGGTCCCGTGGGCGGGCGTCGTCGCCCCGATGGACGCCGAAGGCCAGGGCTTCGATGTCATGGAGGCGACGATCGACGGGATCCACGCGGCGCTCGCGTCGGGCGAGCTCACGTGCGCTTCCCTGGTGCAGCGATACCTCGACCGTATCGAGCGCTACGATCGGCAGGGACCTGCGATTCACGCGGTGCAAACTCTCAACCCGGAGGCGCTCCTCGACGCGGCAACGCTCGATGCGCAATTCGGGGGATCGGGTCAGGTCGGCCCCCTCCACTGCATTCCGGTGCTCATCAAGGACCAGGTCGAGGTCTCCGGTATGCCCACCACCTTCGG
>JAHEKL010000252.1 GCA_024638345.1 Gammaproteobacteria bacterium
TCGTGGTTTCGAACATGTCAAGCGGTGCCGGGTCGGTGGCGGTCTCGGCCCGGCCGGCCTTTCCAAGTACGGTCTCGACCTCGGGAAAGGCAATCAGAACGCTGTCCTGATAGCGCATGATCTCCCGAGCCTGGGCGATGGAGATCCCGGGTACCGTCGTCGGCATGAAGAGGATCGAGCCTTCCTGGAGGGGTGGCATGAACTCGCTTCCCAGCCGTTGCCAGGGAAGAACCGTGGCGGCTACCACCAAGACCGATGTCCCGACGACGGCCCAGGGCCACCGTACGACACCACGAATGAGGGGTCGGTAAAGCACCCGCAGCACCCGACTCGCCGGATTGTCCCGCTCCGCTCGGATCCGGCCGCGGACGAGGTAGCCCATCAGCACCGGAACCAGGGTGATCGACAAGAGCGCTGCTCCGGCCATGGCGAACGTCTTGGTGAACGCCAAAGGCTTGAAGAGCCGGCCTTCCTGCTGCTCCAGAGCGAAGACCGGAAGGAAGCTGCACGTGATGATCAGTAGGGAGAAGAAGAGGGGCGGACCGACCTGACGGCAGCTTCTCTCGACGAGCTCCCATCGGTCCACGTCCGGACCCGCTCTCTCGAGATGCTTGTGCATGTTCTCGATCATTACGATGGCGCCATCCACCATCGCACCGATGGCAATGGCGATCCCGCCGAGGCTCATGATGTTCGAGCCGACACCGACCCAGCGCATGACGATGAACGAGATCAGAATCCCGAGGGGGAGTGTGACCACGGCAACCAAGGCCGATCGTGCATGGAAAAGGAAAAGCGCAACGACCAACGCTACGATCAACGACTCCTCGACCAGCTTCTCACGGAGCGTGTCGATCGCGCGCTCGATCAGGTTGCTCCTGTCGTATACCGTCCGAATCGAGACGCCCTCCGGTAGCCCTTCGCGGATCTCGGTGAGCCGCTCTCGGATCGCACCGATGGT
Organism: Gammaproteobacteria bacterium; assembly: GCA_024638345.1. Classification (GTDB taxonomy): domain Bacteria; phylum Gemmatimonadota; class Gemmatimonadetes; order Longimicrobiales; family Gaopeijiaceae; genus JAAXGI01. The sequence goes on from JAHEKL010000252.1 coordinate 962, forward strand.
CTCGTAGGCGTCCGCCCCGTAGCGCATGATGATGATGCCGCCGACGGCCTCACCGAGTCCGTTCAAATCGGCAGCGCCCCGACGGGGGGCCGGCCCGACCCTGACGGTCGCCACGTCCGCGATCCGCACCGGGGTCCCGTTCGGCGTGGCGCCGACCGCGACGTTGCGGATGTCGTCGATGTCTCCGAGGTAGCCGAGCCCCCGAATCATGTACTCGCGCCCCCCCATCTCCAGCACCCGGGCGCCGATGTCGATGTTGTGCGAGCCCAATGCCTGAGAGACCCGGGTGACGGGGATGTCGAATGCGCGAAGTCGCTCCGGATCGACCTCGACCTGGTACTGCTTTTCGAAGCCACCGAGGCTGGCCACCTCGGACACGCCAGGTACGGAGGTGAGTTGATACCGGACGTACCAGTCCTGGAGGGACCGAAGCTCCTGGAGATCGTGTGCGTCGGATTCCAACACGTACTGATAGACCCAGCCTACGCCTGTCGCGTCCGGACCGAGGGCCGGCTCGACACCGTCGGGGAGCTGCCCTCGGATCCCATTCAGGTATTCCAGCACACGGGAGCGCGCCCAATAGATGTCCGTCCCGTCCTCGAAGATGACGTACGTCAGGGATAGCCCGAAGAACGAGAACCCGCGTACGACCTGGGCGCCCGGCACCTTCAGCATCTCCGAGGTGATGGGGAAGGTGACCTGGTCCTCCACGATCTGTGGCGCCTGTTCTGGAAAGTCGGTCTGGACGATCACCTGCACATCCGACAGATCGGGTATCGCGTCGACAGGGGTGGTGAGCATCGACCACACGCCGAGGGCGCCGACCGCCCCCGAAAGCAGCAGAACGAGTCCGCGGTTACGCAGCGACCATCGGATCACCGCGTCAATCATGGACGTGTCCCCCCGATGGCGACGTCGTCGTGTCCGCCGCCACCGGCTCGACGGCACCGTGCTGCATGCCGGGCATCGTACCCCCCGTGGTCCCGAGTCGGGACTCCGCGTCGACGAGGAAGTTCGCCGCAGCCACGATCTCTTCCCCCGCCTCCAGTCCTGCGAGGACCTGTACGAAATCCCCTGCCTGAACCCCGAGTACGACCTCTCGGGGCGACAACATGCCACTGTCGTCGCGGGTGAAGACGAGATTCCGCTCTCCTGTGACGATCACCGCTTCGAGGGGAACCGACAGGGCCTCGCTTCCGACCTGCGCGTCGAAGAAGACCGTCGCGAACATTCCGGGCTTGAGGCGATTGCCTGGATTGGAGAGCGCAACTCGAACCCGGTTTGTGCGACTCAATACGTCCATGACGGGATGGACGAACTCGACCAGAGCCATGAGGTGCTCACCCGGAAAGGCCGAGACTTCGATGTGGGCCTCCATTCCCTCGTGAATGAGGGCCAGGTCACGCTCGAAGACCTCTCCCTCGACCCACACTTCGGAGAGATCGGCGATCCGGTAAAGCGTCGCCCCCGGAGCGACCCGCCGGCCCTCCACCACGTTCTTCTCCAGCACGACGCCGTTCACCGGTGAGACGAGCGTCAGCGTCTTGGCCACTTCGCCCGTTTGCTCGAGCTCGGCAATCTGCCCATCCGTGATGTCCCAGTAGCGGAGTCGGCGACGCGCCGCCTCGAGCATGGAACGCGCATTCTCCGCACCGGAACCCGCTCCCTCGCCGACCTCGGAAGCCAGCCGGGCCGCGATGATCAGCTCCTCCTGGGCAGCCACGAGAGCCGGACTGTACACGGTCATGAGCGGCTCGCCACGCCTCACCGAAGCCCCGGTCGTGTTGACCCGGAGCGACTCGATGAAGCCCTCAACCTTGGGGCTCACCTCGGCAACCCGGGACTCGCTCGCCACGATGCGGCCGACGGTCCGAATCGTGCGTTCCAAGGGGCGGCTCCCCACCGTGTGGTAGCGCACGCCAAGGGCTCGCTCTTGCTGGGGAGTCAGATGGACGGCTTGACGTTCCGTAGGTGCGCCGGCTTGATGTTGGGAGTGGTCCATCTCTCCTATCGGCGTCGTTCTCTCCTCCGTGCCACCCGCGCCCATCTCCATGGGCGGGTCGCCACCGCAGGCGGCGAGCATGAGTAGGGGTAAGATCAGGATCGGTGTACAGGCTTTCATTGGGTGCCTCCGGGGATGACCCCAAGCAACGCGTCGATAGCGGCAACAGCAGCCTGGTATTCGGCTGCAAGACGCAGTCGTTCGACTTCGTATTGGTTGACGAGCATGCGGCTCTCGAGGACGGCCAGAAAGTCCAACGTGCCCACTCGGTACGACGACAGACCCGACTCGATCGCCGCGCTGGCCTGAGGCAGGACATCGGTGAGCAGCACTTCCGAGACTTCGACCGCCCGGACGGCGTCTGCGCGCCGCTCCGCAAGGGCGGCATAGGTTTCGTTGTAAAGATCGAACCGCACCGCCTCGGCAGCGGCCTCGGATGCCTCCGACTCGCGGACAAGAGGCTGTTGAACAGAACCTCTTCGCACGGGGAGCGGGACACCCACCATCACCGAGAACAGATCCGGAAACTCAGGTCGCTGGCTATACCCAACCATGACGTTGAAGTCGGGGAGGTGGGCACGGCTCGCCAGATTCCGCTGCGCCGCCGCAGCTTCGATGCGGGCCCCTGCGGCGCGCACGGCCGGCCGGCGCTCAGCCATGGCCATCAGCGCCTCCAACTCCGGGAGCGCGGGGTCGGGATCGGGAAGATCAAGCGCACCCACCGGAGCAGCGGGATTTCGTCCGAGGAGCCCATTGAACCGGGCAGCCGACGCAATCCGCTGCTGCCGCATGACGCCGATGTCCGCGACCATACGCGCCTGAGCGACCTGGGCCCGCAGGATGTCCTGCTGGGCTCCACTTCCCACCTCGTACTGTGTCAGGGCGGTCCGGTGGAGATCCGAGAGCAGGCGGGAAGTTCCGTCCATAACCTCGATGGCCCGATCGATGTAGGCCATGCGGTAATACAGAGCACGCACGCGCTCGACCACAGAGGCCGCAACCTCCTCGGCATCCAGCTCGGCCGCGACAGTCAGGCGCGCTTCGCGTTCGGACGCATCAAACCGCTTCCCGGACCAGGGCAGCCTCTGGGCGAGTTGGATCTGGTTCATGGTCATGGCCTGATCCGCGTCG
>JAHEKL010000253.1 GCA_024638345.1 Gammaproteobacteria bacterium
AATCCCGGCCGGACGGGTCCTCTCGCCGCGTGAGCGAATCGGAATAGACTCTCCTGCCGAGGGTGGTCACCCGCATCCCCTTCACCTCGTCGGCCGGGACGTCCGGAAGATTGACGTTGAAGAAAGTCTCTTCCGGAAAATCAGCACGCCGGATCAGCCTCCCCACGAGATCGGTCAGGACGCCGGCGAAATCCGGAATACGCTCGGATGCTCGGCTCGAATACGAGATGGCTACGGCCGGAATGCCGAGAATCGTACCCTCCATGGCCGCGGCCACGGTACCCGAGTAAAGGACGTCCTCACCCATGTTGGGTCCATGGTTTACGCCAGACAGAACGAAGTCGGGTGGGCTTGCCAGGAGTTCGTTGATTCCGATGAGCACGCAATCCGTGGGGGTGCCGTCGATCACGTGGTGGCCCTCGGGTGTGTGCGTGGCACGCAGCGGTCTGTGAACGGTAAGTGAGTGACTGGTGGCGCTCTGCTCACGGTCTGGAGCCACTACGTGCACGTCTCCGAGGGCGGACGCGACGGCAATGAGCGTCTGGAGGCCGGTGGCGTGGATGCCATCGTCATTCGTGCAGAGAATCGTAGGACGCGCCCCGGAAGCGGTCGGACTGTCGTCGCCGTCCGGGGTCATTCGCCGAGCGCCAACAGGTCCAGGAGGCCGTCGGCCTCGCGTCTCAGGTCGCGAACGGTCTCCCTGTCCCAGGCGACACGAGCCGCCCTTGCCAGCTTCCCTTCCTTGCGCAGCTGATCCAACTTGTGACGGGCCCCGTCTATGGTGTACTTCTCCGCGTAGAGCAGGTGCCTGAGGAGATGCACCAGCTTGATCTCCTTACGTCGATAGACCCGGTTGCCCGCCCGGTTCTTGGACGGCTTCAGAGCCGGGAACTGCGTCTCCCAGTAGCGCAGGACGTGCGGCTTCAACCCGGTGATCTCACAGACTTCACCGATCGAGTAGTATTCCTTCGGGGCGATGCGATCTTCCACCGAACTCAACTCCAGCGCTCAGGCTTAGGCTCTCTGGACATCAGAAGGGCGAGTGCTCTCCTGGGATCCACGTGCTCGTATAGAATGGAGTATACGGCTCCCACGATGGGCATTTCCACCCCGTGGCGCCCGGCCAGGTCCCTGGCGGCCTCCGTCGTACGCACTCCTTCGGCCACGGCCGTCATGCCCGCGAGCACGTCGTCGAGATTTTCTCCGCGCCCCACGGCCAGGCCGACCCTGCGATTCCTGCTCAAGTCCCCCGTGCACGTAAGGATAAGGTCTCCGACCCCGGCCAGGCCCGCGAGGGTCGCTCCCTCACCCCCGAGGCGCTCTGCCAATCGGCCGATCTCAGCCAATCCCCGGGTCATCAGAGCCGCACGGGCATTCGTCCCGAGACCCAGTCCATCGCTGATTCCGGCGGCGAGAGCGATCACGTTCTTGAGCGCGCCTCCGAGCTCCGTTCCCACCAGGTCGGACTGGGTGTACAGCCGGAAGTGATCGTTCTGAAAGAGCCCCTGAACGTGTCGGGCGTTCGTCTCGCTGGCCGACGCCAGAGTCACCGCGGTCGGGAGCCGGCGTGCAAGTTCCGCGGCGAAGCTGGGTCCCGACAGCACCACACATCCACCCGCAGTCTCTTCACCGAGAACCTCTCGGAGCACCTGACTCATTCGAAGGTCTGTGTGGATCTCGATGCCCTTCGACGCGCTCACGATCAGTGGTTGGGTGCCCCCGAGGTACGTGCCTGCCTCCTGCATGACCGATCGGACCACATGCGATGGGCTGACGGAGACGACCACGGTCGCGCCGTCCAGGGCCGCATCCATGTCGGCAGTCGCTTCGAGCGCGAGATCCAGTTCGACGTCCGGCAAGTACTTCTCATTCCGCTGGTCGGTCCGGACATTCTCCGCGACCTCCGGCTCATACGCCCAGAGGCGGGTCGCGCGCCCGTTCGATGCCAACACGTTGGCCAACGCCGTGCCCCAGCTGCCGGCACCGAGGACGGCTATGATATCATTCTGCACGCTCACCCTCCCCCTTTTCCGAACTCGACGCCCCCTGGCTCCGACCGAACCTGTTTTCTTCGCCCTGCATCAAACGGCGGATGTTGTCCCGGTGTGTCCACCAGACGAACATCGCGATCGCGGAACAGAAGAGAATGGTGGAGATCGCCTCGTCCGTCAGCCATGCCGTGAGGGGGACGAGGGTCGCGGCCGAGAGGGAAGCGGCGGACACGTATCCCGTGATCGCGACGACCCCGATCCAAACGAGGAATGAGATCAAGGCTGCTGTCGGGGCCAGGGCGACCAGAACGCCGGCTCCCGTCGCGACGCCCTTCCCTCCTCGAAAACCCACGAATATCGACCAAACGTGCCCGGCGATCGCAGCCAGACCATAGAGAAGCGCCAGGTCGCCAGCAGCGGCGCCGTCCCAGGAAGGAAAGAAGTACGCGGGAACGAAACCCTTGGTCGCGTCGACCAGCACGACCGGGATCCCGGCGCGCAGGCCCATGACCCGGTACGCGTTGGTTCCCCCCAGATTGCCGCTACCATGCTCGCGCAGATCGATGCCGTGCAGCTTCCCTACGACGTAGCTCGTCGGAATCGAGCCCATGAGGTAGGCCGCCAGAGCGAACAGGAAGACCGTCATCAGGCGTCCCTCCGTCCCGGACCATAGTCACGCGTCACGGTCTCCCTCGCGTCGCTGCCGGGCGGAAATCCGAAGGGGCGATCCGACGAACCCCCACTCCCTGCGAAACCCGTTGGACACATAGCGGACATAAGACGTCTTCAAATCCTTGGGACGGTTCGACCAGAGAACGAAGACAGGCGGTTCCACATCCACCTGACTGGCGTAGTATATCCTGACATCGCCCCTCGCGCCCTGCGGAGGCTGTTTGCGCGCGACCAGGGCGCGCAGCACTCGATTGACCTCGGCCGTCGGGATTCGACGGGACCGTTCGCGCTGCACGTCACGGGCAAGTTCAATGGCCCTTGGCAACCGCTTTCCCGAGAGCGCTGAGGTCGTGACGATGGGTACCCATCTCAGGTAGTGAGCCCGCTCGCGGAGGTCCCTTTCGAACATGGTGAGCGCGTCCGGGCCCCGGTCATCGATCAGGTCCCACTTGTTGGCCACGAAGACGAGCCCCCTTCCGGCCTCCCAGGCCTCCTCTCCGATGCGGAAGTCCTGGTTCGTCACCCCGGCGGCGCAGTCGACCACCAGCAGACAGACATCAGACCTCTGAATCGCGGATGTGGCCCTCAGTCGGCTGTAGAATTCGACATCGTCATCGACGCGTGAACGACGCCTCAACCCCGCGGTGTCGATCAGGCAGACCCTCTCGCCCTCGAAGTCCAGATAGGTGTCGATGGCGTCTCGCGTGGTGCCCGCTTCATCATGAACCAATACGCGATTCTCACCGAGCAGGCGATTGACAAAACTGGACTTGCCGACGTTCGGCTTGCCGATCACCGCGAGCCGAAGACCGACGGGAATGCCGGCAACTTCCTCGAGATCGGGCAGCGCCTCGACCACACGATCCAGAAGGTCTCCACTTCCCTTCCCACTGAGGGCCGAGACGGGTACGGGCTCCCCAAGTCCAAGCGTATGGAACTCATGTTGCGCGATGGCTCCAGCCGGCTCATCCAGCTTGTTTACAGCCAGCACCACCGGGCGACCGGATCGGCGGAGAAGATCTGCGACGTGCTCGTCGACCGGGTGAATGCCGGCGCGCCCATCGGTGACCAGAACGATGGCCTGTGCCCGCTCGATGGCTTCGACGACCTGCGCCCGCACCTCACGATCGAGGGGTCTTTCAGGAACTTCATTGATCCCTCCGGTATCCACGAGCAGGAACTCCCGGCCCGCCCATTCGGCTTCGGCGAATTGCCGATCCCGGGTGACACCGCTTCGCTCGGCAACAATGGCGATACGTCGGCCCAGGATGCGATTGAACAACGTGGACTTTCCCACATTGGGGCGGCCCACGATCGCGACTGTAGGAAGGCCTACAGTGCCAGCAGCGTGTCCGTCACGTGCTCCGATGGACATATCTTCAGCTCGGGAAGGTCCTGCCTCAACTCGGACAGGGACAGGTCATCAA
>JAHEKL010000254.1 GCA_024638345.1 Gammaproteobacteria bacterium
AGGAAACGATTTACTGTTGAGCAGATCATCCAGAAGTTGCGAGAGGCCGAGGTCGAATTGTCCCGTGGCAAGACGGTCGGCTTTGTTTGCAAGAAGCTAGGGATCACCGATCAGACCTACTACCGTTGGCGGAAGGAATACGGCGGGATTCGGACCGATCAGGCGAAACGGCTCAAAGACTTGGAGAAAGAGAACACCCGGTTGAAGAAATTGCTGGCCGATGCCGAGTTGGACAAGGCGATCCTCAGAGAGGCCGCCTCGGGAAACTTCTGAGCCCGGCGAAACGAGGCTCACGCGAACGCTCTGCAGGCCTGCGCGACCGGGGGCCCTGACCTCGGCAGACGTGCCGGACTCCACACCTACCAGAGCGGGTACCGAAAGCCCTGCTCGTATCGCTTCGGCGTCCTCCAACGTCAGGCGCGGCCGCCGCCTCCACTCCCTTCGCTGAGCCGGGTCGGTATCGACCTGGACCTGTGGCACTCGACGCACCTGTATCGTGTTGATCCCGAAGATCTCCTCCGCAAGATCATCGGTGATGTAGCGATCCATTCCCTCGACGACGCTGACCACCACGATGAGGAAGATTACACCGATGATGACCCCGAGGAGGCTGAAGGCGCTCTTCAGTTTCTCCTGCTTGATCTGGAGAAGCGCCAGTCGGACTCCCTCGCGGAAGTGCATTGAGATCAGGCGCTGAAAGGCGCGCTCGTCATTCGGAGGAGCCGTCCTCGGAGATCCGCACTTCGTCCCCGTCCTCCAGATCCTGGATCGTCTGGTAGGGTCCGCTGATTACGACATCTCCGACCGAGACGCCGGAAAGAACCTCGAAGTGCTCCTGTCCAGTGACGCCGAGGGTGACCGGGGTCCAGATGGCCTTACCCTCTCTAACCAGGAAGACGCCTTCGACCGGGCGAGAAGTGAGGGACCTCGCGATCGGTCCGGTCGGACCTTCGTCGTCATTCTGGTCGACGTCGCCCGCAAGTCGAACGCCGGCATCGTCGTCCATCGAGCGTGCGGCCACGGAGATGATGGGAACGGCGATCGCTGCGGCCCTCCGGTCTATGATGATGTCCGCGGTGGCTGAGAGATCGGGTCGAAGCGTGCCCGGCGGATTCAGAAGGGTGAGGATCACCTCGAAGTCTACGCTTCCGGTCACCTGCACAGGTGGACTCCCAGACCCTCCCTGGATCGCAGAGTTGCCAATCGAAGAGACCAGAGCAGAGAAGAGCTTCTCTGGAAATGCGTCGAGTTCCACGATGGCCGAGTCTCCCACGGATATCTGGGGTACGTACGTCTCGTCCACTGCCAGAACGGCTTCGATAGAAGACAAGTCCCCGATCGTGAGCAGCAGACTTCCCGGGTTGTTCATCGTGCCCACCACGGCGGTCTCGCCCTCCTCGATGTTCAGGCGGATGACGCGGCCCGAAATCGGCGCACGAATGGTCGTTCGGGACAGCTGATCCTCTGCCTCAGCGAGCCCTGCTTCCGCCTGCTCAGCCCCATGGAGTGCCGACCGGACGAGGGCGAGCTGAACATCCACGGAGGTCTCGGCTTCCTCCAGGGACTGAACGCTCACCAGGGTCGGATCTTGTTCGGTGATCGCTCTGAGCCGAGCCAACTCCCGCTCGGCCTGCAGCAGGTTGGATCGCTGCTGAGCCACCTGTGCCTCAGCCTGACTGAGCGCAGCGCGAGCCCGCGCTACGGCTGCTCGGATCTGGCTCGGATCCACCGTGAGCAAGATCTGACCGTTTTCTACCTCGTCGCCTTCCTCCACGGTGAGCTGGGTGACTCGGCCCATGACGTCGGACGAGATGTTGACCTGTCGGCGGGCCCGAACCTGTCCGGTGGCCGTGATCGTGGAGACGACCTGTCGCTTCTCGACGGGCTCAACTCGGACTTGGACGCCTCGCTCGGCCCGGGCGATCTCGGACCACGCGGCCGCACCGATGATGGCGAGGATGACCAACCCAAGGGCGAGCTTGCGACCTCCACTCATTCGCTTTCGCCTCTCGCGTATCGCTTCGCGGGATCCTGGAGGAGCGCCGGGTGGCCCCAGCGGCTAACGACAGTCAAAGGTAAGCAAGAGCCTGGAATACCTCTACGTTCTTCATGCGCAGGGGATAGCCGGACTTCTTCAGGTCTCAACCGGGAGGTCGTGTTCTGATCGCGGAGTAGCCGGATGCGGGATCCGTGACGCGCAGCACGCGTCCGTCCGCGTCGACCCAGAGGTCTCGCGTCTCCGAGCCCGTAGTCAGTTGAAGATGTCGACTCTGAAGGGTCCGACCGCCGACTTGGACCTGCTCCTCGCCCACCTCGGTCACGGTCACCTGGTACTGGCGCCCTTCCCCCGGGATCATGACCGCAATCGACCCGCTCGCTTCGAGCATGCGATGAGTGATGAAGTAATGTTGGTGCGCAACGTTGCGATCGATGATCAGGGTCCCTGGCACCGCTCGGAGTTCGCGCTCCTGTTCTCCTCGGTCCGATCGCATTCTGAGAAGGAATCGGCCGTCGGCAGCCGTCACGAAAACCTCCTCCTCCCGCGCTCCCGAGACCTTGGTCTGGTAGGCTGTGATCGTGATTCCCCGACCGATGACCTGCAAGGCGGGTCGCATGTCCAGTCGACCCTCAGGCACGGACAGGGTGATCTCGGCGGTCGCGATGGTCTGCGCGTTCGGACCCACACCCGACCGCCGAATCGAGAATTCCTCGGTTCCGGCACGACGGCCGTCGATCGAGATCTCGAAGGATCCCTCGTCCAGAACCACACTCTGGGCCTCCACCCACACGGGGACCAAGACGGCGAGCGCCGCCGCAGTGAGGATGGCTGCTCTCTTGAAGATGGAAGGGATGATCACGGTGCCCTCCAAGTCGTCAATGGTGACGTTGAGCTGTCTCCACGCGCCTCAACCCTACACCTTCCCGGTCCTGCCGGTCCCCTGTACCCCACCTGGGGTCGGACTCATCTTTGGACGGGGTGGCGTATCCAGTGGGAGCACGGATCTCCTACGAGGAAACAGGGGTTGACGAAGTGATTTCAGCGCGACGCCTGGGCCTGCTGATGTTCAACCTGGCCATATTGGCGCTGGCGGCGTGGGTGGCGACCAGTCGTCCGCTCTGGATCGTCCTAGCAGCCCCGCTGGTCGTGGTGGGAGCTCTGATCAAGGGGTCATCGGGGCGGTCGGGCGCCCTGGCAGGCGCCATTCTACTTTGCGCGATCCTCCTCGCCCTCTCGGCGGAGTTCCATCTTGGCGTTTTCGCGCGGGACTGGAGCCAGCGATCGCTGGAACAGGAAGCCGAGGTTCAGCTCGCGCTCGAGGAGGAGTTCGACTCCCTCCTGACTGCCGGAGAGAACGTCGCGGCCGCGCTGTCTGCCGGCTGGTCGGATGGGTCCATTCCCGCTGCTCCAGCGCTCTCACCCGGGCTGCGCCCGGAGCGGCTGCACGCGGTCGCGGTGTTCGGTCCGGCCGGAAATCTGCTCGCCTGGGAGGGCTCGCACCAAGGACCAGTGCCCCAAGCGGTCCGCAGTGGCAGCTCCCGCTACATCTACGAAGAGGGCGCGCTCTTCGGCTACCTGTACGTCACAGAGTCCATTGAAGGAGGCGGAGTCGCAGTCGCGGCCGCGCTCCTCAGATCCGACCTCCCGCTCGGCCTCGAGGCTCCGACCGATGACTTCGAGTCCGCGTTCAGGTCTCGCACTGGGGCGTCGATCGGAATCGGGAGCGCAGAGCGGGTGACCGAAGGAAGCGTGTGGGATCTTCGTTGGGAGGGAGGAACCCTATTCTCTGTAACCGTCTCTGCGCCTTCCGAGGCCGAGACCAGAGCCCGGCTCGAGCTCATGTGGCACCGCACAGTCGCGCTTCTATTGATGCTGGGGTGGTTCCTGTGCGCGATGGCGGCGCGGTCGGACGAGCTCGTGCTGGGGATAGGAGCATTGACGCTACCCGGAACGCTCCTGATCCTCCCACTCTCGACACTCACCGGATGGGATCGAATCTTCTCTCCCGCAGGTCTGCTCCTGCCCGGTCCGATGGGAATGACTCTAGGGGACCTTCTTGCG
>JAHEKL010000031.1 GCA_024638345.1 Gammaproteobacteria bacterium
GGAGGACATCCTCGGGTGGATCGAGGGACTCATGAGCGTCCTCGGGGCGGTAGGCGACGTGGAGGCATCGCCTCCGTTTCCCCGATTGACGCACGCGGAGGCCCTCGATCGCTTCGGCTCCGATCGCCCAGACCTCAGGTGGATCCTCGAGATCTCCGACTGGACCGAGGCCCTGGCTGGAAGCGAGTCGAGGATTCTCGCAGGTGCGGTCGAGGCCGGAGGCCGCATCCGGGGCTTCAGGGTCGAGGGGGGAGCGAAGCTCTCCCGAAAGCAGATAGAGGCTCTGGAGGACGTGGCCAAAGGGGCCGGGGCACCCGGTCTGCTCTGGGGGAAGCGGTCAGAGGAGGGGGGGAGCGGTCCCCTGTCCCGCTGGATGACCGAGGAGAGCTGGACGGGCGTCGGGGCTCATGGTGAGGACCTGTTCCTGATCGCCGCGGGTCCCGACGAGGTCACCGATCCGACGCTCGGGGCCCTCCGAAGTGCCGTGATCCAGGCCATGGAGATCCCGGAGGAGCAGAGGCAGGCGTGGCTGTGGGTTCTGGATTTCCCGCTCTTCGAAGGTGCGGAAGGGGCCCTGGCGCCGGGTCACCACCCGTTCGTGCTTCCTCACCCGGACGACCTGGGCCGACTGGAATCGGATCCGATCTCGGTTCGGGGGCTGGCCTATGATCTGGTTTACAACGGATCCGAGTTGGGCTCGGGCAGCATTCGTATTCACGACTCCGGGCTTCAACGCCGGGTGCTCCGTACACTTGGAATGTCGGATGGAGAGATCGAGCGGAAGTTCGGATTCCTGCTGGAGGCGCTCGATTCGGGGGCGCCACCACACGGAGGGATCGCGCTCGGAGTCGACCGCATCGTGAAGGATTTCCTCGGTGCGGCGAGTCTGAGAGACGTGATCGCGTTCCCGAAGACCACCGCCGCCCGCGCCTTGTTCGAGGGCGCGCCGACGCCGGTTTCGCCGGCCGACCTGACGGAGCTGGGGCTGTCTCTCGGCCCGTCGCGCGCAAGGGTCGCCGAAAAGGCCGAATAGGGGAAAGACGGATGGAGCGTGTCGAAAACGCATTGGTCGAGCATCGCCTCGACGCCGAGGGCGCGGATTTTCTCCTGCTGGCGGGAGTGAACGACGCGAACATCCAGGAGCTCGCCCGTCTCTTCGGCATCCGTGTGGTCCTCCGCGGGGATCAGGTGATTCTTTCCGGGGAGCTCGAGTCTATCGAGCGTGCCGTGCCCGTCATCCAACATCTGATCGAGCTCGCTCGGCTACGTGCTCCGTTCGAGACGCGGGACGTGGCGCGCTTCGTGGACGAGTTCGAGGGTCGTGGCAGGCCACCGGCGCTGCCGACGGAGGACGGGATCCGAATCGCTCTCCCCGGTCGTCGGAGGGTCATCACCCCGAAATCCTCGGGCCAGGCCGCCTACCTGGAAGAGATCCGAGATCGGGACATCGTGATCTCGATCGGACCGGCCGGTACCGGGAAGACCTACCTGGCCGTCGCCGCCGCGGTGGACGCCCTCTACAGAAAGCGGGTGAAACGCATCATCCTCGCGCGCCCCGCCGTCGAGGCGGGGGAGAATCTGGGCTTCTTGCCTGGCGATCTGCAGGAAAAGGTCGACCCCTATCTCCGCCCGCTATATGACGCGCTGGGAGACATGATGCCGACCGACCGGGTCCAGCGCGCGATCGAAGATCGTACGATCGAGATCGCACCGCTGGCCTACATGCGCGGGCGAACGCTCTCCGACGCCTTCGTGATTCTCGACGAGGCCCAGAACGCCACCACGGCTCAGATGAAGATGTTTCTGACCCGCCTGGGTCTGAACTCGAAGGTGGTGATCACGGGGGACAAGACGCAGATTGACCTGACGAACAAGGATGACTCGGGGTTGCTCCAGGTCGAACGGATCCTGCAGAACATCGACGGGATCTCTCTCGTGTATCTGGATGCCCAGGACGTGATCCGCCATCGTCTGGTGAAGGACATCATCCGGGCGTATGCCGAGGCCGACGAAGGGGAGGCCACACAGTGACCAGAGGCTCGCGGGCCGGACGGGGGGGGGACGCGGAAACCGCTCTCTCGCGTCTGTCCCGGCCACCCGGAGCCCGGTTGCCGGACCGGGCGTTCCATCATGGGAGTCGAGCCCTGCTGTTCCTTCTCCTCGCGCTCTCCGTGACGTTCTTCTTCCCGCTTTCGACGGGCCTACAGGTGTCGACGTACGAGGTCGGGATGGTCGCCGATGAGGACGTGATCGCCTCGATCTCGTTCGGCGTGCCCAAGACTCCCGAGGAGCTACAGCTCGAGCGCTCGTCCGCGGCGTCCGCGGTGCCTCTGACGTTCGAGTTGCAGCCGGAAGCGGCGGACTCGATGGAAACGGACCTGGGCCGATTCTTCGAGCAGCTGGCCGCGGCCGCGCAAGCCGCTACTCCGAGCGAGGAGGCGGATGCCCTGCTGTCGTCGTTCGGACTGACGCTGTCGGGAGCGCAGCGGGAACTCCTACTCGAGCCGGACACGCTTGCCCTGATCCGGGATACGGCGCTGAGAGCGGTTCGCGAGTTGATGCCCGAGGGGGTCCTCAGCGAATCCGGACGTCTGAGTCCGTCTTCCACGGGGCGGATCCTCGTGAAGACCATCGAGGGCGGCGAGCGATACATGGCGCAGGACTCTGTCCTCAGCTCGAGCCAATTCTACGAGAGGGCGACGCAGTTCCTCCCGCTGGATACGGGATCGGAGGTCAACGAGCTGCTCCGTCTGTCACTGATCCGCTTCATGGATCCAACCCTCCGCTACGATGCAGTCTCCACGGAGCAGGATCGGAACGCCGCCCGGCGGGCGGTCGCCGTGCTGAAGGCGAACGTGCTCCAGGGAGAAGCGATCGTTCGGGCGAACCAGCAGCTCGGCGAAAGCGAGATCGAGCGGCTGAGGGCGTACGAGGAGGCACTGCGCGCTCAGGGCGAGCTGGAGGATCCGGGACTGAGGGTCTCGGGTTTGGTGGGTTCGGTGTTTCTCAACCTGCTCGTGCTGAGCGTTCTCGGATTCCTTCTCTTCTTCTTTAGACCGGACGTATACGGGAACTTCCGATGGATGCTCCTCCTCGGCATCCTCATCATGTCGTTCTCGGGCACGAGCGGAATCATCGCACGAAACGGGCTTCCAGCGGAGCTCCTGCCGATCGCTTTCGTTTCGCTGGCTGCCGCAGTGCTCTGGGATGGACGCCTGGCCCTGGTGCTGGCGGCGATCCTGACCGTGATCGTGGGCATCCAGGGGCCTTTCCAGAACGTGACCGCCTGGCTACCGGTCTTCGTGGCAGGCTCGGCCGCCGCCCTCTCTGTGAGGGCCGTTCGACGGCGCGCCCAAACGTGGATCTTCATCGCGATCATCGTCGGTTCGTACGCGGCGGTTCTGCTGGCACTCGGCTTGGTGACCGGCCGTGACCCCCAGTTGGTGGCGACGTCTCTCGCCTGGGCGGGTGGGAACTCGGTCGTGAGTGCGATCCTGGCGATGGGGTTCCTTCCCGTCTTCGAGTGGTTCACCGGAATCACGACCGATCAAACCCTCCTGGAGTGGGCCGACCCGAACCGACCGCTGTTGAAGCGGCTGTCCATGGAAGCCCCTGGGACCTACGCACACTCCATCAACGTCGCCAACCTCGCAGAGGCCGCGGCCAACGCGATCGGCGCGAACGGCCTGCTGTGCCGAGTCGGAGTGTACTATCACGACGTGGGGAAGATCCTGAAGCCACAGTACTTCATCGAGAACCAGCCGGCTGGCAGGAACCCGCACGACAAGCTCAAGCCGGTGACCTCTGCGGCGATCGTGAGAGAGCACGTGACGGAAGGGATCCGGCTCGCGGAGGAAGCCAAGCTTCCTCAGGTCCTCGTCGATTTCATTCCGGAGCACCATGGAACGCAGGAGATCTCGTTCTTCTACGAGAAGGCGCGACAGGACGTAGAGGACGCAGAAGACGAGCTCGATCCCGAGGCGTTCCGCTATCCGGGTCCGAGACCCCGAAGCAAGGAGACCGCCGTCGTGATGCTCGCCGATTCGGTAGAGTCGGCGACCCGGACGCTGAAGGATCCGACTCCAGACCGCGTCATGGAGCTGATCGATTCGATCGTCGATTCGAAGATCCAGCGCGGCCAGCTCGAGGAGGCCCCGGTGACGCTGCAGGAGATCGGTGTCATGAAGCGGCAATTCCACAAGGTGCTGGGTGGAGTCTATCATTCCCGGATCGACTATCCCCAGACCCGGCACCTGACGGAGTCGCCAGCCTCGAAGTCTGAAGACGACGAGGCGAAGACCCGGGCCGCGTCCGCCTCCGATCGAGCCCCGTCGAAGCAGACCGGGTCTCCCCCCCAGGCGAGAGAGCCGGCTTCCATCGACGAAGAGGCCTGACTCGGGAAGGGATGCCTCCCACCGTCTACCTGAGTGTGCCGTCGGGGCGAAAGATACCCGAGGCGCTGATTCGACGGGCGGTGAGCCTTGCGCTCCAGCGAGAAGAAATCGAGGAGGGTGAGCTGTCGATCGCATTCCTCGAGGATGAGCCCATCCGTGTCCTGAACGAGCGTTGGCGCGGTCACGACTGGATTCCGGACGTGCTCTCCTTCGCGCTCCACGACCCGGGCGAGCCCCCGATCGGTGACATCTACATCGGGTTCGAGCAGGCCGCCCGGCAGGCCGAGGAGCAGGGCGTGACGGAGCGCGAAGAGCTGGTAAGGCTGGCAGTACACGGCGTGCTACATGTGCTGGGATACGCCCATCCGGAGACCGAGTCTGGCCGGGCGAAGAGCGAGCTGTTCCGAAAGCAGGAGGCCGTGGTGCGGGAGGTCGTGGGCGAATGAGGAGAACGCTGCGAGGAGCTCGCATCTTCGCCAAGCTCACGCCATTCGTGATCTCGTTTCTGAGGGATCGGCGACGATTCATCCTGCTCGGGCGACCCGCGACGCGAAGACCGGGACACCACGAACAACGAGCCGAGCGCCTCTCCGCGTCCGTCGCCGCTCTCGGGCCGACGTTCATCAAGCTGGCGCAAGTCTTCAGTGCCCGTGCCGATCTGCTTCCGCCGCCGTATCTGGCAGCGATCGGGACACTCCAGGATCAGGTCCCGCCCATCCAAGGTGACGGCGCCCGGCGGGTCATCGAGCAAGAGATCGGACGGCCGATCGGGGAGATCTTCGAGGCCTTCGAAGAGAAGCCGATCGCTGCCGCCTCGCTGGGTCAGGTACACCGTGCGCGTTATGGAGACCGAGACGTGGCGGTGAAGGTGCTCCGGCCCGACGTGGAAGAGACCGTCGCCCTGGACCTGGAGCTGTCGTTTCGCATCCTGTTCTGGCTCAACATCCTCTTTCCGAACCACCATATCCGCGGAATCACCAATGTGGTGCGAGAGTTCTCGGTTCGAGTGCAGGAGGAGATGGACTTCATCCAGGAAGCCGAGAACATGAGGCGATTTCATCGCCTGTTCGACGATGTCGAAGGCGTGCGTGCCCCCGAGCTTGTCGGAAACCTGACGCGCAGACGTGTGCTCGTAATGGAGCACTTGAGCGGCACGAAAGTGGATCGCCTGGACGAGCGATTCGCTGCCGGGGAGCTGGAGTTCGAGTCGGTGATGCGACGGCTGACCGGCCTCTATCTCAGAATGATGATGCTGGACGGGTTTCTGCACGCGGATCCACACCCTGGAAACATCATGGTCGCGGACGACGGCACGATCGTCGTTCTCGACTGGGGCATGGTGCTGGAGGTCCCACGATGGACGCGGGATGCCATCCTCTCGATCGCACTGTGCGTGGAAAAGGAGGACTTGGACGGGATCATCAGCGGGATGTATCGGCTGGGAATGATCTCCCCGGAGGTGTCCCGCGGAGAGATTCGCGAAGCCGCGATCGAGATCCTGCGTGTCATGGACAAGGCACGTACGTCCTCCAAGGAGCGAGTCCAGGAGATCGTTCAGGAGATCTGGGACACCTTCTACACCTGGCCACTGCTTCTGCCGCAGGAGCTCGTGTACTTCTTCCGGGCCGCGGTTCTCCTGGAGGGCATCGGATTCCGGTACGATCCGGAGTTCAACGGTCTCCACTTGATTCGGCGCGTGATCCGCGAGTACAGGGACGACCTCCTGAGGGAAACCTCGAGGGAGCCCATGGCCGTCGCTCGCGACGTGATGGGTGAGGTGACCCAGGTACTCCGATCCTTACGCGACATCCTGCGGCGTGCGGAACGCGAAGAGCTCAGGGTACGGGTGCACCCGAGGGACCATCAGATGCAGGAGCGCTTCCTGCATCTCCAAGCCCGGCGATTCCTGCTGTCCATCTTCGCGACTGCGACCGCAGTGATCTCGGCCGTGATCTACGTCGCCATCGGCAATCTCTGGCTCCTGACCCTCGGCTTGGCGGTCGCCCTCTTCATGTTCGTCCTGATCCTCTTCATCCCCACGCACCTCCTGGAGAACCCGCTCAGGCACGCGCGCGGGATCCGCCCGCGTTGATGATGCGCCCGATCGAGCTCTGGCTTCGCGGATGAAGGAGCCCGCGGATCTAGGCCGGCTCGTCGTCGCACTCCGGGAGGGTGATCGTACCGCGCTGGCCCGCGCGATCTCGCTGGTGGAGAACGAGAGCGCGGGCTACCGGGCCGTGCTCGAGTCACTCGTCCGGGAGCCTCCAACCGCGGCCCGGGTCGGGATCACCGGTCCGCCTGGCGCCGGTAAGTCGACGGTGGTGGCCCGGCTCGCACGTCGACTGGGTGAGCAAGGACACGCCGTAGGGGTCCTCGCCGTGGATCCGACCTCTCCGTATACCGGTGGAGCTCTTCTGGGCGACCGAATCCGGGTCGCGGAGCTCTCGCCGAACTCCCAGGTCTTCATGCGGTCCATGGCGACACGGGGCGGATCGTACACCCTCGGCGCAGCGTCGAAAGACGTCCTCGACCTCATGGATGGCTTCGGATTCGACTGGCTGCTCGCTGAAACGGTCGGGGCGGGACAGTCCGACACAGATATTGCGGACCTCGTGGACACGGTCGTGCTCTTGATGGTGCCCGAGTCCGGTGATGCGGTCCAGACGCTGAAAGCCGGGCTACTGGAAGCTGCGGACGTCCTGGTCGTGAACAAGACCGATCGAGCCGGAGCAGATCTGATTGCCAGCGATCTCAGGGAGATGCTCGAGCTCCGGACGCCCGGCGTCGCCCGCGAGCAGGGGGAGCCCGTGGGAGCCGGTTGGGAGCCACCGGTGGTCCAGACCAACGCCCGAGCGGATGAAGGGATAGACGGTCTCCTCGAGGCGATCCGCCGGCATCGGACGCATCTCGAAGATTCGGGAGAATTGGCGCGCCGACGTGGCCGTCGGGTCGTCGGGCACGTGAGAGACCTGCTCGCCCGAGAGCTCGGCCGGCGAGCGGAAGCCCTGACTTCGGCTTCGGAGTGGCGAGAAGAGACGATGGAGCGCATCGCGTCCGGAGCCGCGACACCATGGTCGGTCGTGGAGGAACTGCTGGGTCGGCTCGGTCTCCAAGCGGGGTGGGACGAGATCTCCTGACGACCGCCGGCGACGGTGCTCGTTCGCCCCTATCCGATTCACAAGGCTTTCCGAGCCCATCGAGGTCTGAGCGCGTGACTTGCCTCCGTCCTCGGGTTACGGTGAGATAGGTGGCGAGGGGCGGTTTCGCCCAGAGCCCGGCCTCGCCCCGGAAGGCTCTCTCAGAGGTTCGATCGTGATCCGTCGCATTCTGGTTCCCCTCGACGGCTCGTCTCGTGCGGAGAACGTGCTGCCGCATGTGCTGACCATCGCATCGGTCTTCAAGTCCCGTGTGGAACTCCTTCATGTCCTTCCCGGCGTGGGTACGCAGGGGCGAGAGCGCCTCTACGATCCTCTGGCCTACCGGCTGGCCCAGGCGGAGCGTACCACCTATCTGAATGCCAAAGCGGTGGAGGTTCGCCAGAGCGGGGTCGAAGTCGAAACCTCGATTCAGGAGGGAGGCGCGGCGGAGGTGATCGTCGACCTGCTTCGCACCGGTGCGTACGATCTCGTGGCTCTCACGACGCACGGCGGGGGATGCGGAAAACAGCTCCGAATCGGGTGCACCGCGGTGGCCGTCATACTGAACGCTCGGACCTCGATTCTGCTGGCCCCGGGGGACCCCATCCAGGCTGGAGCGAGCGCCAGCGGTCTTCGAAGGGCTTCTCTCGAGTCGATTGTCGCCCCGGTGGACTGTTCTCCCCGAAGCGATTGGTCCGTGACCGTCGCAGCACAGCTGGCCAGAGCCACCGGGTCCCGCCTCGGGTTGGTCCACGTGCTCGGGCGCCCGGAGCTGACGAGTCGATTGCCCGAGAGCGCGGACTCGACGGCGCTGGTGAACCGCGTGCTCGAGAGCAACCGTCGGGAGGCACGCCGATATTTGGAGCAGACCGCGTGGAGGCTCAAGGGCACAGATCTCGAGGTCGACGAGCGGCTCGTCGAGACCTCGGCCGGGCCCGCTGATGCGCTGCACGAGCTCGTCGAAGCGGAGGAGCCGGATCTCTTGGTCCTGAGCGCTCACGGCCGGGGCGCCTCGGCGGAGTGGCCCCTTGGTGGCACCGCCGCCAAGCTGATATTCTGGACGCGAAAGCCAGTGCTCCTCCTTCAGGATCTGCCCGGCCAACGTGAGCGATCCAAGTTGGCGCCCGCGTCGGCACGAGCCGCCACAGAGCTGCTCTAGGGCGCCCTCGCAGGCGTGATCCCTTTCCGATCTGCCGTTCAACCTCGAGTACATGCCACCCATACTGAGTAACGCCCCACGCCGGGACGGGCATGAGCTGGCGGTCCGTCATGTGCTGGGTCCGGCTGCGATCACGGAGAGGGCCGTTCGTAGAAGGATCAAGCGGTTGGACCGGAGATTCGCGACGATCTTCAGGAGCCCTCGCGCGGAGGAGTCGCAGCGCGACTTCAGCGCAGCCGGCCGCGAGTGGCTCTACGAGAACGACTTCGTGGTCGCGGAAGCCCTCGAGCGGCTGGATGGTGCGCTGCCCTCGGGTTTCCTCCGCAACCTCCCGGGTTTGCGCGAACCCGATACCCGGGGCCGCCCGAGGGCCGAAGTGCTCGCCCAGGAGTTGGTCCGAAGGGGGAGAGGTCGCGTGGAAGTGGGAGAGGTCGTCCTGTTCTTGAAGGGCTACCAAGAAGTACGGCCCTTGCGACTCGCCGAGCTATGGGCCCTGCCTTCGTTCCTCCGCCTGGCCCTGCTGGAGGAGCTTGCCGAGCGCGCGGGGACGGACGATGGGACCGTGGAGTACGGCCCCTATATCCTCTCGCTCCGTACGTTGGCGGGCGAGGATTGGAGAGGGGTCGTCGAATCCCTCAGCCTCGTCGCTGATGTGCTTCGGCAGGATCCGGCCTCGGTCTACCCGAAGATGGATTTCCGGACCCGTGATCGATACCGGGCGGCCGTCGAGAAGGTGGCACGCCACCTGAAGCAGCCGGAGGACTCCGTAGCGAGCCAAGCCCTCGAGCTCGCCCGGAGTCGCGTAGACCAGTCGCGCGAGGGCCATGTCGGATACTACCTCGTCGATGATGGAGTGACCGAGCTGATCCGGTCGCTCGGGGGGCGAGTGCCCCTCTTGGGCGTATCTTCCCGCCGACGCAGGTTGGCCGCGCTCGCCTACTTCGGAACCATCGGGTTCATCACCGTTGCCCTGCTGCTCCTGCTATACATCGTCCTTCCCGCAGGCTTCCCGGGCATCGCCTTTCTCCTGCTGGCGCTGGTTCCCGCTGTCGGAACCGGGGTCGGCCTGGCCAATCGACTCAATGCGCAACTCGTCGCACCGCGCACTCTCCCGAGGTTGGACGTGCGTCGCGGCATACCCGATCGGTATCGAACCGTGGTTGCGGTTCCTGTGCTCCTGGGCTCCCAGGCCGAGATCCGCTCGATCCTCCACAACCTGGAGCGAAACTACCAGGCCAACTCGGACTCCGCGCTCTCGTTCGCGCTTCTTACCGACTTCGCCGATGCCGCGACCGAGCGGACCGAAAAGGACAGCACCCTGCTCGCGACCGCGGCTCGGGGCATTCGCGAGCTGAACCGGAAGTACGAGAGCGAAGGGGGCCATCCGTTCCTGTTGTTGCATCGTCCGAGGAGATGGAATCCCGGAGAGGAATGCTGGATGGGCTGGGAACGAAAGCGAGGCAAGCTCTGCGAGTTCAATCAGCTGCTGCTCGGGCATCCCACGGGTCTCTGGGTGGTGGAGGGCGATCGGAGGCGTCTCGAGAAGACCCCGTTCATACTGACGATCGATGCGGACACTCGGCTGCCCAGGGATTCCGCGGCGAGACTGGTCGGCACGATCGCCCACCCGCTGAACCGCCCCGAGATCGGACCGGGAGGCAGGATCACCCGGGGCTACTCGGTTCTCCAGCCTCGAATCGAGATCCTCCCGGACGCGGACGGCGGGACGGCCTTCAGCCGGGTGTACGGCGGCGTCGAAGGCCTCGATCTCTACGCTCACGCAGCCTTCGACGTCTACCAGGACCTGTTCGGGCTGGGGATCTTCGCGGGCAAGGGTATCTACGACGTGGAGGCATTCGAGGCGAGCCTCGCAGGCCGGACCCCCGAAAACACACTCCTGAGCCACGATCTCTTCGAGGGGGCGCATGGCCGCGCCGGCCTCGTGACCGACCTGGTCCTGCTCGAGGACTTCCCGACACATCCGTTGGCGTACGCCAAGCGGGCCCATCGATGGATCCGTGGCGATTGGCAGCTACTCCCGTGGCTCTTCCCGAGGGTGCCCGCGGAGAACGACGAGCGGCGCCGAAATCGGCTCTCCGCGTTGTCCCGATGGATGGTGGTGGACAACCTCCGTCGCTCCCTCCAGCCGCCGGCCATTCTGGGTATCCTGCTCGTCGGGTGGGTCTTCGTGCCGCAGTTGGCGTGGGGCTGGACTCTGGGTCTCGCCGCTGTCGTGGGGCTTCCTTTCCTCACCGGATCGATCGACGCTGCGCTGCGGGCCTTCCGTGAGCTTCCCAGACGCGCCGATCTCGAGGCCGAGACGAGAGCGCTGCGCAGGGCTCTGGGCCGATGGTCGCTCGATCTGACGTTCCTTCCGTTCGAGTCCTGGAATCACTGCGACGCGATCGTGAGAACGTTGACCCGCGTCTACGTCACCCGGAAGCACCTCCTGGAGTGGACCACGGCCGCGGCGACCGCGAGAACCATCAGCCAGAGCAGCTCGCTCGCGCGACTCGTTCGCCAGATGTGGGTGGGACCGGCCGTCGCGCTCGCGACCGCAGGAGCGCTGTTCGCCACACAGAGCCCGGCCCAGCTCGCCGCCGCTCCCTTCTTGATCCTCTGGTTCGTCTCTCCAGGCATTGCGCACATCGCCGCCCGTTCCATGAGGCCGCTCCGCGAGCCGCGGGGACATTTCCCGCGTGGTAGAGCCCGAGCTCTGGCCAGGAGGGTCTGGGGGTACTACGAGCGATTCCAGGGTCCGGAGCGGCACTGGCTGGTACCGGATCACTATCAGGAGGACCCAGGCGGGGAGGTCGCCGAGCGAACGTCCCCCACCAACCTGGGAATGGCGATCATCAGCGCGGTGACCGCCTGGGACCTGGGCTTCGTCGGCACTGCGGGATTCATCACCAGGGTACGGAACACAGTCGAGGGAATGCGCCGTCTCTCGCGGTTTCGGGGCCACTTCCTCAACTGGTACGACACTTCCAGCCTGGAGCCGCTCCATCCGCAGTACGTGTCGACGGTGGATTCCGGAAACCTGGCGGCCTCCTTCGTGGTGGCCTGGGAGGCGCTGTACGAGGCCAGAACCCGGGACCTCTGGATGGAGGATGGCGCGGAGAGCCTGATCGACACTCTCAGGGTCGTCGAGGAGACGCTGGGCAAGGGCACGCAGAGTGGTGCGGGGCAGGCGTTTCGGGTCGAGATCCGGGCGCTCGAGATGTGGATGAGGCGAAACCTCTCGGAGTCTTGGCGCAAGGGGCTACCTGCCTACGTGGCCATGCTCGAAGATCTCCGAGACCGGAAGCTGACAGAGCTCGAGGCCAGCTTCCTCAGGATCCACGAGGCCTCCGCCGACCCGACGGCGAGCGAGGACTGGGGAGGGGTCCACTCCTGGATGATCCATCTGCGTGCGGATGTGGAGCAGACCCTCAACGAGATCCTGCTGTTGCTTCCCTGGCTCGCCCCGTCATTCCGGGGTAGCGCGATCGCCGAGGAGATCCACGCTGGCTTGGGAGCCAACGGATCGACCGTCCCCTCGCTCACTGGCTTGGACCGGTACCTCCCGCATGCTCTGAGCCGTGTGGACGGCACCTCTGGAGAGCTACGCGGGGAGCTCGAGCGCGCCCGGGAGACGACCCGTCTCCTGCTATCGGACATCTCCGCCGTGGCGTCCGATATGAACGCCTGGTTCCGAGAGATGGACTTCGGCTTTCTCTATGATCGGCGCCGGCACCTGTTTCGGATCGGTTTCTCCATCTCGACCGGTGAGCTCGACCCGAACCACTACGATCTTCTGGCGTCCGAGGCGAGAATCGCCAGCACGGTAGCGATGGCGAAGGATCAGGCACCTCCCACGCATTGGCTGCACCTCGGGCGCCCCTTCGCGTGGACCAATCACGGGCCCGTGCTGCTCTCCTGGGCGGGAACGATGTTCGAGTACCTGATGCCGGCCATCTTCCTGAGGGTGCCCCCGGAGTCCGTGCTCGAAGAGGCCTGCCGGCGCGCGGTCGACGTCCAGCGCGACTACGGTCGCCGCCAGCGTGTTCCGTGGGGGATCTCGGAGTCCGGATACCACGTTCTGAGCCGGGAAGGACACTATCAGTACCGTGCGTTCGGAGTGCCTTCCCTCGGACTGAGTCGCGTGCTCGGCAGCCGTCTGGTGGTGGCACCCTATGCGTCGTTGATGGCGGTGTCCTTTTCACCCGGCGCGGTGCTGGAGAACCTGACCCACCTCGAGGAGCTGAATGCGATCGGCCCCTGGGGTCCGTACGAGGCGTTGGATTACGGTCCTGCGAAGGAGCGTCAGAAGATACCCAGCATGGTGAAGTCCTACATGAGTCACCATCAGGGAATGATCCTGGCCGCCCTCGGCAATCACCTCACGACCCACCGTCACGTGGAACGGTATCACCGGGACCCCCGCATCGGGACGATCGAGCCGTATCTGTACGAAAAGATCCCGTGGCGTCGGTCCATCGAGCGGATCTGGATCGACCGGTCGGTTCCCGTTCGCTCGGGTCGAGGAGCGCTCGGGATGCAGAGCTGGTCGCCCCCCGTGCGGAGGCTTCCTCCCCCCGTCCATCACCTTTCGGGAAAGGGATTCGTGGTTTCGCTCGGCCCGGACGGTCGCGGCGGGAGCCGATGGGGCGACTGGTCGATCGTCCGGGGAGGTGTGGGTGCCGGCCTCGAGCCCGGTGGTCCGGATCTGATCCTCCTCGACCGGGGGACGGGTGAGTCGTGGCGTCCGCTTCCTGACGCACGGGAAGACGACAGGGACGAGCAGGAAGTCCGCTTCGAGCCTCACGGCGCCGAGTTCATGCGTAAGACCCGTGGGATCCGGGTCCGAATGAGTGTAATGGTCCCTCCGGATGGGAGCGTCGAGCTGCGAACGCTCACTTTGTCGAACGAGTCCACCGCCGCGCGTCATCTGCGGCTCGCCCTATCCGTCGAGCTCGCGCTGGCCCCCTTCGAGGACGACCTGAGGCATCCGGCCTTCCAGAAGCTGTTCGTCAGAGCCGAGACGCTTCCGGGAGGAGAGGGGCTCCTCTTCGAACGTCGACCTCGTGACCGGGACGAGGAACCACCCACGGTGCTGGTGTCCATCTTGAGCACCGGCGGCGAGCTGCCGCCCCTCCGGTGGGGAACCAGTCGAGAGCGTTATCTGGGGCGGGGCCGAACGCGTGATCGCCCGGCCGCACTGGATGATCCTGAGCTACTTCAATCACCCACGCAGCCGCACCACCCCCTGGACCCCGTCGCGGCCGCGGTCCTCGACCTCGAGATGGGACCCTGGAGCGACGTCGGCTTCACGATCATGATGGCGGTGGGTCAGGATCGAGACCGCGCGATTCAGGGAATCTCGGAGCTGCGATTCCCCCGAAGACGTGAGTGGGCGCGGATTCAGGCCCGCTCGCGCGCCGAGGGAGAGCTCATCCACATCGGAGCGACCGGACAGGACCCGGTGGTCTGGGAGGAGTTGCTCGCGCACGTCCTGCACCCCAGGGGGATGGAGCGGGCAGGCGAGCACACGGCCGCCACTCTCGATCTCAGACAGTCGTCGCTCTGGAGGTGGGGGATTTCGGGCGACTATCCCTTCATCCTCCTCGAGGGAGGGGGAGAGAACGGGTCCACGATCCTTCCGGAGTTGCTTCGTGCCCAGAAGTGGTGGAGGAATCGGGGAGAGACGGTCGACATCGTCGTCGTTGGACGGGGAGGCGGCGAGTACCAGAGTGAGATTCGGGATCGAGTCGTGGGTCTGCTCTCCTCCGATGGCTCGGAGGTCTCGCTGGGACGCCCGGGCGGGGTGCATCTGGTCCGTGGGGACGATGTGGGAGACGAGGAGCGCATACGGCTCCGAACCCTCGCCGCGTTCCGACTCGACGCAGGGGCCGGTAGCCTGCGCGATCAGATCGCCACGGCTCGGCCCTCGCTCACACCGCTGCCGGGCCGAACAGAGCTGGCTGAACGTGCCCTCGCGCCCGCCGCTCCCGCGGAAACGGGCGTCGAGGGTGCTTCGGAGCCGCCCGGGACCAGCCAGGCCGGCCTCGTGGCGACGTCCGCCCTCGGCGGATTCGATCCCGAGACCGGCGACTACGTGATCGACCTCCCCCCGGGACGTACGACTCCCGCGCCGTGGGTGAACATCGTCGCCCGTGAGGGCATGGGCTTTCTGATCACCGAATCGGGTGGGAGCTTCACCTGGGTAGAGGATGCGGGCGAGTTCCGGCTGACCCCCTGGCAGAACGATCCAGTCCGTGGTCTACGGGGCGAGGTCCTCTACTTGAGGGACGAGGAGACGGGGGAAGTCTGGACGCCCACGCCCGGTGTCCTCGGGAGGCAGCGAGACCATCGGATGCGCCACGAATGGGGACGGAGCGTGCTCGAGACGGGCAGCGACGGGTTGGTCGAAAAGGTGACGTGGTGTCTCCATCCGGAGTTGCCCGTCAAGGTGATTCGCGTGAGCCTCAAGAACGGCAGTCAAACGGCGCGGCGACTGTCGGTAAGCTTCTTCGCCGACTGGGTGCTGGGACTGCACCCCGTCAAGACCGCGGGCCGGCTGCAGGTTCGTTTCGATGCCGAGACCGCGGCGGTGCTGGCCAGAAACCCCTTCCACCTGAAGTTCTCCGACAAGGTGGCCTTCCTGGCCGCCGATCGACTGCCGGATGGAATGGCCACGGACCGAGTCGAGTTCCTGGGCCCCGGGGAGCCCCTCGATCAGCTGCCAGTCGGGCTGCTCAGGGATACTCCCGGCGAGCGCGTGTCTCCGCGAGGGGCCGGGTGTGCGGTTCTGAAGCGGAACGTCACCCTGGCCCCTGGAGAAGAGGGAACGGTGACCTTCTTCATGGGAGTGGCCACCGGGCCGAACGAGGCGAGAGAGATGACCTCCCGGCTCAGATCCACGCCCGACACGGCCGAGCTCGTCGAGGTCGACCGCCGGAACTGGGGGTCCTACTTGAAGCGTGTTCAAGTCCGGACACCCAATGCGCCCCTCGACCAGCTCATGAACGGTTGGCTCCCCTACCAATCGATCGTATCCAGACTGCGCGGACGTACGGGTTTCTAT
This sequence comes from Gammaproteobacteria bacterium, assembly GCA_024638345.1. Lineage (GTDB taxonomy): Bacteria > Gemmatimonadota > Gemmatimonadetes > Longimicrobiales > Gaopeijiaceae > JAAXGI01. Next base: position 15,757 of record JAHEKL010000031.1, read on the forward strand.
CAATCGAGCGGAGCCTTCGGCTTTCGCGATCAGCTACAGGACGTATACACACTGCTTCCACTCGACCCCGATCTCGCGGCGGAGCACCTGGAGGAGGCGGCGCGCAGGCAGTTCGTCGAAGGGGATGTCCTGCATTGGTGGCATCCGGGGACGACCCGAGGCGTCCGAACCCGCTGCTCCGACGATCTCCTTTGGCTTCCTTGGGTCCTCGCCCAGACCGTGCGATGGACCGGGGATGTCTCGCTGCTGGATCGAAGGGTGCCCTTCCTGACGGGGAGGCGAATCCCCGACCACTCCCACGAGCTCTACGATGCGTTCCCCCAATCCGCTGAAGTTGCGACGCTCTGGGAGCACGGGCTGAGGGCCGTAGAGAACACCGCCCGCTCTCTGTCACCGAGGGGTCTCCCTCTGATGGGTACCGGAGACTGGAACGACGGTATGGATCAGGTCGGACGGGAGGGTCGCGGGGAAAGCATTTGGCTGGGGTGGTTCTTCCTCGACGTGTGCCGACTGCTCGTGCCGATCGCGCGTGCGCGGGGGGAGGACCGTCGGGCCCTTCGTCTGGAGGATTGGAGCGCCACCGTGCGGGAA
>JAHEKL010000255.1 GCA_024638345.1 Gammaproteobacteria bacterium
TCGGATCGACCAGGAAGTGGAACACGGCACGGTCGTGCCAGATCGTCCACGGCTCGGCTGACCGATATTCGAGAACGTCGCATTCGATCCACTCGACCGCCGCAGATGCTTCGCCCAACCGTCGCCGCGAGGCCGCGAGGGCTGTTGGGGAAACATCCATGACGCCGACATTCGCGAAGCCGCCCTCGAGCAGGCGATCTACCAGAACCGACGCGCCTCCCCCTACATCGAGAACGCGTGCGCCAGGCGTCGTGCCCGCGGACCGGACGAGCTCCATGGAGAGCCTCGGATCAGCCTGATACCAACTGACCTCTTCGGGTCGCTTGGTCGTGTAGACCGCGTCCCAGTGCTCCTGCCGATTCAATTCGTCAGCCACCTCGCTCTACGATCCGTTGGGTCAGCTTAACGCCACGAAGAGAGAATCGCGCGTGCCACCCCCAACCACCGCTCCACGCGGGTGGTTCCCGACGTCGGCGAGCCGATACCCGCGGTGAACCGAGAGACACAACCCAGCTCTCGCTTCGGGGTAACGACAGTCACGCTGCACACGGCCGAGGCCGACGCACATCTCGAATGACCACCAATCCCGACGCGACTGAGCGTGACGACAATCCACCAGCCTGAGTCGAGGCGCCGCCTTTCGATATTCCCGCTTCCCGTGGTGCTGCTGCCCCACGCTCCCATGCCGCTGCACATCTTCGAGCCGCGGTACCAGGCCATGATCGCCGATGCCAGAGCGACCGACGGGCAATTCGGGATGATCTATCACGATTGGGATGAACAGGGCCCCTTCCTTTTCGACGAAGGCCGCATCGGCTGCGTCGCAGAGATTGAGAAGCACGAGTCACTCGATGATGGTCGGTCCCTGATCGTGGTGAGAGGCGTCGAGCGCTTCCGAATCACCGACGGTCTCGAATCGGATGCGCCGTATTACGAGGCCCTCGTGACGCCCTACGATGACGTCGGCGACGCGGATGAGCTCGATCTCGTGGCTCATCGTCTGAGGACGATCGAGCTCTTCGAGTCCGTGCTGGCAACGCTCCCTGAAACGCCTCTTTGGTTGCCGGACTTCTCGCCCGAGGAGGAAGTCTCGTTCGCGCTGGCGCAGACGATTCAGGTTGACCGCGAGTGGCACCAGCAATTCCTCGAGCTGCAGGCAGAGACCGCTCGATTGGTACTCCTGGAGCATGTGTTCGGCGCAGCGCTCGGAAAGACCAACTAGGGTCGCGCTTCGGCCTCGCGCTCCCGCGCATACAGATAGGCCGGAAACGCGCAGGAGAGTCCGATGAAGAGGTTGAGTGCGACTCTTCTAGCGGCTCCCGCCGAATCCGAAGAACAGAAGCAGAAAGGCGTACAGCGCCAGCACGAGCCCGTTCGGTATGGCGACGACCGCGCCGAGCATGCGCGACACGCGCCACCCGATGCGGAGCCCGGTACCCAAGCCCGTCGCAGCCGCTACGACGATGAATCCGATCGGCCAGAGGGTCGCGGGAGGCCCAAGGGACATGATCCCCGCCTCGTGCAGAGCGGCCGTGGCTGGACCCACCGCGCATGCGATCATGGCCAAGAGCCAGATCTCCGGGCTGGCGTCCTTCAACATATCTCGTCCCCCTCGTGAGCCTCCGTCCTACGTCACTTCATAGATCATGATCAGGTTGCCGCATGTATCGTCGAAGATGGCGATCTCCGCGGTGCCCACGTCCGTTGGGCCCGAGGTGAAGCGAACCCCCGCCTGCTCCAGTCGTCGATACTCGTCCTCGAGATCATCGACCTCGAACGAGGTCAGCGGACTCCCGCCATCGAATAGCGCCCGCTGATAAGTGGCCGCCGCAGGATTCGAGTTCGGCTCGAGGACCAACTCCGCACCGTCCGGATCCTCAGGCGACACCACCGTGAGCCAGCGGAACTCCCCCATGGGAATGTCGGTCGCCTTTACGAACCCCAAAACCTGGGTATAGAAGTGCAGAGCGGCTTCCTGGTCAGTCACGAACACGGAGTTGAGTCGGACGCGCATCACCCCCCCTGATCTCTATCACGCTCCCTTCCGAGCGCTCTCTATGGCGCCTTTCGATTCTAGTGCGAGCCCAGCCGAATGACGAGATGGTACCAGCTCTGGCCCGTCACGTATCGGCCTGGGCAACCGCGATGATGTGCGTGCCCATGTCGAGGGCCCCCGCTGAACGCGTGGCCTCCTGCTCCAAGGCCAGGACGGTTCTGAAGTGCCGCTCTTCGGTGAGGAGGTCGCTCCACTTCGTGGAGACGGCGTTGGATGCAGCCATGTGTCGAACGGAAAGGCCGTCGCTCTCCAGGAACTCACGTAGCTCGTCCGACGTGAACATGTGAAAGAAGTGACCCCCTTCGACGCTGCTGGGAGAGGTGGCTGGCGTCACGTCCCCGCTTCGCAGGACCGCCTCGATCTCCCCTTGTGGCAGGTCGTACACTCCGTGGAGGAAGGCGTGAATCGACCCCCATCGCGACATCACGCTGAGTAGCAACCTGCCATCCGCCGTCATGAGACGTCGGCATTCCCGGAGCGCGTCAGCGCGGCGATCGAGCACGTAGCTGAACGGTCCGCCGAACGCGACGACCGCCTCATAGCGGCGGGCACCCAACGCGCCCAAGTCGCAGATATCTGCCTCGAGCCAGAGATCGATCGACGACGCGTACCCCTTCTCCTCGGCCCGCTCCCTGTTCAGGCGAAGTTGCTCGGCAGAGAGATCCACGACAGAGATGCGGCAGCCCATCTCGGCCAGAGTCTCCGTGAAGCGACCCGGCCCCGCCCCGATCTCGAGCACGCTCGTTCCCGGCGAAACGAAGTCACGCAGGCAACGGAGATGGAGTTCGTACTTCATGCGCGCTTCGGCGGACTGATCGTGTCGCTCGTACTCGCCGAAGCCGAAAGCATCGAAGAACCGAACGACCGCATCGGGATCGTACGTCATCCCAGAATCAAGCGAAGCCAGTCGATGGCGAACCACACGCAAGCGATGAAGAAGACGAGGAGGGCGATCTCTTCCGCAGACGAGGCCAGGCGCACGACCAGCTCCTTGATCGCCTCCAGCGGCCCGACCGAATCCCCGTCCCGAAGACCGATGGGCCGCTTGGCGTGTTGGGTCACCACCTCACGGGTTCCCTGGGGCGAAGATCCGGAGTCCCACGCGGCTACGACCTTGCTGAAGAGGCCGTGCGCGACGTGCGGTCCCCTGTGACCTCGAACGAGCGTACACGTGTGTGTGGTGCCGGGGCACCTCCGCAAGCACCGCGTGGTCCGCCACCCGCGGGCCGGCTTGATATGGCCGTACCTTCGGATCGTTTCGGGATTTTCCTCGCGGGTAAGTCTCACCTGGTCGACCCCTCAAGAGCCTGCGTCGCGCGATTCCGCCTCATGGCCGAGCTATGGCTGGCTCCGCCCCCGAGCTAGCTTCGCACCTCACGTCGTGTTGAGACAACCATCGAGGACAAGACGATGAAGAGACGAGACTTCCTGGCATCCTCCGCCGCGGCCAGCCTCGGGCTGGGCGCCAGCCCGACAATGCTGGAGGCCGCGGCCACAGCCACCAACCAGCCGACGCCCCGACAGATCCTGATCGCCGGCGGAGGCTTTGGCACCACGTTCATTCGCTACATGGCCGAACTCACGGGGAAGGACCGTCCTCGCCTCTGCTATCTCCCGACCGCTTCGGCGGACCGAGAGTCGGGGATCATCCGATGGTACGAAAACTGTGCTCCGCTCGACGTGATCCCGATCGTTCAGCAGAGCTTCATCAGCAGCTACCGGATGGACCAGAGCTGGCAAGACGTCCTGCTCTCGATGGACGGAATCGTCGTATCCGGCGGCAATACGCTGAACCAGCAGGCGATCTGGAGCGTTCAGGGCATCGACGAGATCCTGAGAGAGGCTTGGGACCGCGGGATCGTGCTGGGGGGAGCAAGTGCCGGATCACTCTGTTGGTTCGAGGAGGGCACGACCGACTCCAGGCCGCAGGAGGTCACCAAGATCGAGTGCCTCGGCTT
>JAHEKL010000256.1:0-3401 GCA_024638345.1 Gammaproteobacteria bacterium
CCTGTTCTCCATGGGGTTGCCTGACCCTCGGGGCTCCGACCAGAAGAGCACCCCGGAGGGGGACAACAATCTGCGCACCTGGCGGAGTTCGGCGACCGGATCGGCCATGTCATGGATACAGTCGATGGCGACGATCAGGTCGAAGTCCGCCATCCGTTCGAATTCGCTCCGGCCGAGGTCTTCGAGCCGCGCCTCGAGGAACTCTACGTCAACACCGGCTTCGGCGCCGAGGCGGCGGGCCGCCTCGATGCTCGCACGATCGGGATCAATCCCGATTACCGTCGAGCGGGTCCACTGACGCCCGATCGCGACCCCGGCCCGCCCGAGTCCGCAACCCAGATCCAGAATGCGAATCCCCTCCCCCAGTCGCGCCGGCAAACCAGCCACCGATGGCAGCCAGCTCTGGGTCAGGTGATGCTCGAACCACGGACGATGCATTCGGTCTATGGCCTCGGGTATCTCAGATCCGAGGTCACTGTACGGAATTCCGCCCCCGCTTCGGAAGCATTCCATCAGGCGAGAGGTGAAGTTCAACGAAGGCAGCACGAACTGGAACGCGCCCGCTGCAAACACCGGAGATCGTTCGTCCGCCAGCACTGCCTGCTGAGAGCTCGTCATGAAATAGCGTTCACCACGGGCCTCGACATATCCGGCGCTGACCATGCCTTTGAGCCACTCGCGCACATACCGTTCGTCGAGGTCGAGCAACCTTGCAAGCTCATCGCTTGAACACTCCCCCTCGGAGGCCAGCATCCGGAACAATCCCAAGCGGTCACCGATATAACCCAGGCCCGCCGAGAATGCGCCCCCGACATCCGCGACCACCCGATCTGCGATTTCCCGATCGTCCTGATTCGACATAAACGCTTCCTCCACTCACAGGCTCAGAAAAACACTTCGAGAAAGTTTCGAAAGCGGGGCAACGGGACCTGGTCGGGAGGCGGAATCTCGCCGCCGGGAGCTCGTTGCGAGAGAAGAATCTGGAGGTCGCGACGAATCTGGTCGAAGTAGGCTCCCGAGGCAGCCTGGAGCCGACCGAATTCGACTGCTCCAGCTTCACCCTCGAAGGCGACGGATGCTCCCTCGAGCCACCGCTCGATCTGTTCCTGGCGGAGCGTGTCTGCCTCGATCCACAAGCGGGAGCCCTCGGTAGCGCGGATACCAACACCGACCTCGCCTGACCATCCCGCTTCGATGACCTTTCGATCGAGCCAGACCTTCAGAATAACCAGTGCCGGCAAGTCAATGGTCGCCACCTCGTCCACGCTGATAGTGGACGTCGCGTCGGTACGTCCCCCGCTCCACTCGGCCAGGACATCGCGCAGTGCGCCCGATTGACCGGAGGGCAGAAAAAAGACAAGCCGATCTGCACGCACCCCGGAGAGCGCCCCCAGGACTTCCGTTCCGGGAAGGCCTGGGAAAGTCCACAGCGTCCCATTTGGACCCACCGCGGGAGTGCCTCCCGGAAGGGCGCCGGGACCGGGGCCGGCGACGAAGATCGCGGGCGATCCGGCAGCCAGACTCACGCCTGAAGCGAGTTGCTCCACGCTGACCGGAACGCGCGCCGGCAGGGGCGAATCGGCCAATGCCCCGAGCTCCACTCTCCCGGGAGCGATTCGAGCAGGCACCGGGGCCGGGCTCGTATCGACGAACGCATCCAGACTCTCGACAATGACGGTTGGCGAATCGAAGGCGGGAGCCCAACTCGCCACGACGCGGGACTCTCCGAGGAAGGACCCGGCCGAGGATCTGAACTCCGCTTCGGTCAGGTTCCAGACGCGCGCCCATCCGTCCGCGAGTGGCTGCCATAGATTCTCCGCCGCGAACCACTCGAGGACGTTCCGCCGGGCCAGATACGCCAGGGCATCCTGCTTGATATCCACCAGCGAGATCGAAACGGGCGCCTCGCTCTGAAGCATAACCAGATCCGACCATATGCGGGCCGCAACGTCCGCCGGGTAGTCCGGCAGCCGGACAGGCGTCTCGATCAGATGGACGCCACCGTCCCGTGAAGGGCTGAAGCTCGTTTGTACGCGAGTGCCCAGAGCCTGGCGGATCGCCCGGTCCACGACCAGGGTGTTGAACCAGCCCTCGTAATACACACTCGGGATGCGGGAGCCGATCACCAAACCGCCTTCCGGACGTGAGGGCAGGGTCAGAGTCGCTCCATCCTCGATGTCCATGTCCTGATCGAGGGTCCGCGATATCGGAGCCGACGAGCGGGCATCAATTCCGTTCAGGAGCGCAGAGGTCCCCGCGTCCGGCCGCTCGGAGAAGATCACCCACGCCCGGTCAGTCCCAAACTTCGCACGGAAATACTGCACGACGGCGCTCGCTTCGGGCAGCTCGGGGGAGGCTTCGGCCCTGGGTGGATCGCCGATCGACTCCCCGCCGACCAGAGCCGCCGTAACGGCCTGTACGGCCTGCTCCCGGTTGTTGCCGGCGCCAGCATCCCCGGCAGCCTCGCCCTGACTGCCGGCGGCATCCTGTTGGACGGCCATGACGTAATCGAGCAGATCGCCTTCGGTCAACTCCTGATCGAGGAAGAGAGCGACCTGCTCGACGACGGCCGCAACCTGTTGCGGGGGTACACGGACCCGGAGCCCGGTCAGCGAGGGGTGCTCGACGATCTGGAACGTTCCACCACCGAGGTGAGCAATCAGTTCGACAGATCGGGCCGGGACACTGGCAAAGAGCCACGATCTCACCAGGCCGTGGAGTGTCTGCTCTGGGCCCTCGGGAGGCAGATCGGCTCCGAATCCGAAGGCGATCACCACGCCGCCCGGCTCGTCGATTGCAGGCGTTCGGAGTACCGGCGGCAAATGGATCAGTCGCACGAGCGAAGGGAGAGCTTCGACCGAGATTTCCGGAGGCGCAGGGGGCCACTCGGTGGCTGGAGCCTGGGGGGAAGCCCCGGCGTGCGATACCCAGAAAACCATCGTCAGAACAAGGGCGGATGGCATATATCGGAGACGCACCCGACGAGGCTATCAGCAGGGTTCAGGGTCCGCAAGGCAGTGTTTCCATGGCTTGGTGATTGTGTTAGATTTGGCACCTCAAAATTTCATAAAGGCCCGTCGGGCCCTCGCTCTGGCCGAAATTACCCCCCACAGTCCGGGTCAGATACGTCTCTGACGTCGTGTCCGGTTTCGGGTGGAATCAGGGAAGTTTTGCCGGCGATCTTAAGGAGCATCGTGTGAACGTCTACGACGGTAAGTCGATTCGTAATGTTGCGTTCGTTGGCCACGGGGGAACTGGTAAGACCTCGGCGATCGCGGCGGCACTGTTTTCCTCTGGCGCAGTCAGCCGACTCGGCTCGGTCGATGACGGTAATGCGCCGACCGACTTCGACGAAGAGGAAATTCAGCGCAAGATGACGATCTCGGCCAAGATGGCCTTCT
>JAHEKL010000256.1:3420-4006 GCA_024638345.1 Gammaproteobacteria bacterium
CAACATGCTGGATACCCCGGGTTTCGGGAACATGATCCAGGAGGCGCGCGGAGCGCTGCGCGTCGCCGACACAGCAGTCGTCGTGGTTGATTGTTCCTCGGGCGTACAGGTCCAGACGGAGAAGGTCTGGCAATTTGCCGAGGAATTCGGCGCCGCTCGGCTCGTCCTCGTCAACCGCACCGATCGGGATCGTGCCAGCTTCGAAACGTCCCTCGCTTCTATTCAGCAGGAATTGGGGCGGACGTGCGTTCCCATTCAGATACCTCTCGGTACCGGAGACGATTTCAAGGGAGTCATTGACCTGGTCCGTATGAAGGCCCACCTCTACCCGGACGACTCGAGCGGGAAGTTCCAGCAGGCGGACATTCCCGAGTCGCACGCCCCTCTTGCGATGGAGCACCGCGAGAAGCTCATCGAATTGGTCGCCGAATCCAACGACGCGCTGATGGAAAAGTTCTTCGAGGAAGGGACGCTTTCGGACGAAGAACTGCTCCAGGGTCTGAAGGAACAAGTGGGAAGTCGCGGAGTCTTTCCGATCGTATATTCCTCCTCCACCCGAAACATCGGTATCGCGTCGCTCCTCACG
>JAHEKL010000257.1 GCA_024638345.1 Gammaproteobacteria bacterium
GATGGCGTTCGGATCGATGGACCCCGAATAAAAAGACTGCTAGCCGATGGACTCCGAGCGTTTGCGCACCGTCGGAGCGTCTTCCACCAAGGGCGACGCTTCGATTCCGAGGGCATGGGCGGGACGGAGCGCCTCGCAGTGGGCGGAGTGGATCGGGGTGCCTCTTCTGCAGCTGCACGAGCGGCTGCCCTCCACCAACGCTCACCTGCGAGGGCTTGCCCGAGCGGATGTCACGAGCTTCGCGACCGTGGTCGCCGGTGAACAGACCGCGGGTAGAGGCAGGGAAGGGCGTGGCTGGTTTTCCCCACCCGATTCGGGACTTTGGTTCTCGGTCCTACTTTCCCTGGCTCCGGACGGGAAGGCAGGCGTCCTCCCCCTCGCCGTAGGGGTCTCCGTGGCCCTAGCGATCGAGCGTCTCACGGGGATCGAGATCGGTTTGAAATGGCCGAACGATCTGTTGGTTGGTAGTCGAAAGTTGTCCGGGGTCCTGTGTGAGTCGGTACGGGACGCTCGGCACGGTGTGGCCGTGGGAATCGGAATCAATCTGCGTCGCCCTTCCACCGTGCCCACCGAGCTGGTCGACTCCGCGGCCTTCTTGGAGGTGGAGGTTGGCCGACCGACCCCCGAGCCCGAGCTTGCGCGAGCCGTCGTGGCCGAGCTTCGGCGCTGGGCTCAGCCTACGCCGAGCCGCCTGGCTGGAGAGCTTCGCGCTCATTGGGAATCGCGCGACCGGCTGGAGGGCAGGAGCGTGCGGCTCGAGTCGGGGATCGTCGGAATCGCCCGTGGTGTGTCGGAAGAGGGAGCGCTGCGCGTCGAGTTGCCCGGCCGGACCGTCTTGGACGTGCGGTCCGGCAGCGTCCGCGTGAGGGGCCCCGAGGGGTTCGGATCGGCGCAGGTCTCCACCGAACCGGAAGTCACCTAGAAAGGGGGTGCGATGCATCTGGTCGTCGACGTGGGAAATACGGAGACTGTCCTCGGGCTCTTCCGTCCCGGCTCACTGGATGTGGTGGCACACTGGCGTTACACGACCACGGTAGCGCGCACACCCGACGAGCTCCTCCTCCTCGTTCGAAGTCTCCTGCGCGAGGCGGGCCACGCCCACGAGTCCGTGAACCGAACCGTGGTCGGCTCCGTGGTCCCCGCGCAGACCGAGCTTCTGCTTCGTACCGCCGCGAAGATCGGGGCCGGAAGCGTACGGATCGTGGAGGGCGTGGACGGCCTGCCGATCCGTCTGGATGTGGAGGAGCCCCCCCTGGGCGTCGGAGCGGACAGGATCGCCAATACCCTGGCCGCTTCTGAGCTGTATCACCGGGACAGCATCGTAGTGGACCTCGGTACCGCGACCACCTACGACTGCATCACCGCCGACGGCGTCTTCCGCGGCGGAGTGATCGCGCCGGGTCTGCTCGCGGGTGAGGAGTGGCTGGCGGGAAGAACCGCGAAACTCCCGCGTGTATCCTTCCGTCCACCCGAGAGAGTGATCGGTCGTCGCACGGAGGAATGCCTGCAGAGCGGCGTGTTCTACTCGGCAGTGGACGCGGTCGACGGCCTCATCGAGCGAATCCGAAAGGAGTGGGATCGGCCCGATCCGCTCGTGATCGGCACAGGGGGACACGCTCTAGCGGTCTCTCCCCACTCGAGATTCCTGCAGAAGATCGATCCGCACCTGACGCTGGTCGGTCTCGAGATCGCCGGAAACCACCTGGCCGACGCGATTTGATCGAGCGCGTCACGCTGGTCGGCGAGACCGGCGGTGGGTCAGCCCTTCGCAGGCACCCGGGCCAGGCGAAGCGCACGTTTCCGCTCCCTCTCGAGCCACGCGTTCGAGAAGAACAGGACGCGTGATCGGAGTACGATCCTGCGGACCTCGCGGCGGCTCACCTTGACCGGGGCCCTGAACGCCCGGGGGTTCCCGACGCTCGCCTCCGCGGTCCGCAGCGCCAGCAGCGCCGGAATGATGCAGAACAGGCGGATGCCTCGTTCCGTGGATGGAAGACCCTGGCAGTAGAGGAACGCGTCCGCGATGTGGCCGCCCGCTTTGCCCACGAAGAAGTCCAGGATCGCGAGCTGCCGCTCGTGCTCGAGGTCCCGCGGGTCCGGCGGGGACTCGGAATTCCGGAAGCCGGGAAGAACGTGCCGGGGCACGTAGACCCAGCCGCGCTTCGGGTCTTCGTGTAGCCCCCGAATGATGTTCACGGTCTGGAGGCCGAGCCCGAACGATACCGCCGATTGGAGGAGCACCTCGCGTCGGGAGCGCACGGTGTCCGAGAACTCGCAGAACAGGTCCGTCAGGAGCAGCCCGACTCGGCCCGCGACCTCGAACATGTAGTCGTCGAGGGCGGCTTCGTCCGGAAAGTCAGCACCCCGCTCGGCCCACCGCGCCATCCCACGAGTCGTCGCAGCCGTGTGGAGTTGAATTGGCTCGCGCAGCTGGTCGGACAACCCCGAGAGGCCCTCCAGAATGGAGGGTGCCTCCGCGGCCGCTCGGTGGTCCGGAAGGGCTCGGTCGTCCGGCGACACCAGGCGACCGAGGGCCTCGAGCTCCGACGCCCGGGATTGCGAGACGGAGCCTTCGACCAGGCGGGCCCACCGGTCCAGCGCGGCTCGCTTGTCATCGTCGCTCAGCGTAGGGGAGTCCTCGAAGTAGTCGGATACCCTGAGCACCAGATAGGCCAGCGTGACGGCCTCGCGCAGCGGCTTCGGGAGAGCCTCGATCCCCACGGCGAACGTCCGGCTCGTGGCTCGGAGGAGCTGGTAGTGTTGCTGCATCGGCGAGGGCTCGGAGACGTGCGAGCGCAGAGCCGCGATTGGGCTCGTAGGCCAGGGAACGTAAGGGTGGGGTGGGTTCGGAACAAGTTGTTACACGAAGGTCACGGAACCGGGTGACGAGCGCTCCGAAATCGTTGTCGTTCTTGGTATTTGCAGGTGTTGACAGATGAGTCTGTGTAAGTAGATTGCATTCGGTTGTTAGCACTCGTAGCGATCGAGTGCTAACAAGGATTTCGTTCAAACAAACCGAAAAAGCGGAGCACGGAGGAAGACGTATGGCGAAGAAGACCGGATCGAAGATTCAGCCTCTACATCCCGGACACGGCGAAGGAGAAGCCGCAGCAGGGCAAGGTCGTCGCAGTGGGACCCGGGAAGCTGTCGGAGCAGGGCGAGCGGCTGACTCCCGACGTCAAGGAAGGGGACACGGTTCTCTACGGTAAGTACTCGGGCACGGAAGTGACCGTCGACGATGACGAGTACCTCATCCTCCGTGAGTCCGACATTCTGGCCGTGATTGGCTGAATCGAGGCCGCGCTCGGCTGAGCGATTCAGCCTCGACCACGTAAAGAGAACGCTCGATCACAGGATACCAAGGAGATAGCACCAATGGCTGCAAAGGATCTCGTCTTCGATACCGAAGCGCGTCACAAGCTCAAGGTCGGCGTGGACAAGCTGAGTCACGCCGTGAAGGTCACGTTGGGTCCCAAGGGACGAAACGTCGTGCTCGACCGGAAGTTCGGAGCGCCCACCGTCACCAAGGACGGCGTGTCGGTCGCGAAAGAGGTGGAGCTGGAGGACCCCGTCGAGAACATGGGCGCCCAGATGGTCAAAGAGGTCGCCACGAAGACTTCCGATCTGGCCGGGGACGGCACGACCACCGCGACTGTGCTGGCTCAGGCGATCTTCGCCGAGGGGCTGAAGAACGTGACCGCCGGTAGCGATCCGATGGCGATCAAGCGCGGGATCGACAAGGCCGTGCAAGAAGCGGTCGTCGAGCTTCAGAAGCTGTCCGTCGACACCAAGGGCAAGAAGGAGATCGCCCAGGTCGGCACGATCTCCGCGAACTCCGATCCGGAGATCGGGGAGCTCATCGCGGACGCGATGGAGAAGGTCGGGAAGGACGGCGTGATCACGGTCGAGGAGGCCAAGGGCCTGGAGACCACGCTCGAGACCGTAGAGGGAATGCAGTTCGATCGTGGATACCTCTCGCCCTATTTCGTGACGGACCCGGAGAGG
>JAHEKL010000258.1 GCA_024638345.1 Gammaproteobacteria bacterium
GCTACGGAATCCATCCCAGGGTGATGTTGACGGTGGTCCGCTCGAATCTGCAGGACAACCTCGAGCTGAATACGAAAGTCGGCGGCATCGTCACAGGCACCGGCGACCTCCCGATCGAGCTCGGGGCTCAGGGGGGAATCGCCTGGAATACGGAGGTGTTTCCCACCGAAGGCGCCACCGACAACGAGATGCAGGCGTACCTCCAACTGATCGGAAACGCCTTGATCGCGGACCGTCTGGCGCTCGGAGTCGTGCCTACCCTTCTCTACAACCCACGCATCTTGGACGAGGACGAGGAGACCGGCTTCGTTTTGGGTCTGAACGGCCAGCTCTACCTGAACCAGACCTGGAGCTTGCTCGGCGAGTGGATCTTGAGCGAGGAGCGCGAGGGCCTGGCCAACGACGGGGTCACGATGGGCTTCGAGATCGCCACGCCTGGACACGGGTTCAAGTTCCTGATCACGAATCAATCCAAGATGAACTCGACGCAGTTCCTGGCCGGCACCGACAACGACTTCACGGACACCGACGACTGGAGGCTGGGTTTCAACGTGACCCGCCGGCTACCGTTCTGATCGCATGTAACGATTCTTTACAGAGTCCGCACTTGATGTTAGTACGACTATCGATTCCCACGCGCGAGGTGATGCCTACGAAACAACAGGAGTCCGAACATGGCCAGAGTCAGCACGGCAGTTGCAGTCCTTGGTGTCCTCTCCCACACCTCGGTCGGAGTAGATCCTCCAAGAGGGGCAGGATTCATCGGGTCCGGAGACTTGTTCCCGAGGGGGAAAGAGACGTAGCCGAGCGTCGTTGAGGATCGACCCCTTCAGAATTGGGTCGTCATGATGAAGAGCGGCTGTTCCTTGAAGGTGGTGTACCGAGGGCGCAGACGCTCGGAATTGTAGTGCCGCTCGATGTCTACCACCTTCTTGTGATCGGTGACCAGATCGATCGGCACCCGGTCGTACACTCCGTTCCGAACGCAGACCAGCTGGCCGAACTCGCCAGCCAGGACCAGATCGAGAGCCAGGTTTCCGAAGGCCATGGGCACGATCGAGTCGAGGGCGTCGGGATCTCCCGACCGGACGAGATACCCTAGTCGCTGATTCACGACATTGACTGTGCGGCCTGCGTTGTGCTCGGGTGAGAGACGCTTGAGGGCTTCGGCCACGCGATCACCGATCCCGCCCAGCTTCTTGTGACCGAACTGGTCGGTCTCGGCCTTCTCGAAGGTCATCGCGCCGTCGTGCGCCAGAGTGGCGCCCTCCGAGACGAGCACCACCGAGTATCGGGACGGATTCCGAAGCCGGTCCTGCGAGAGCAGCTCAGCCAGCCGGCTCACGTCGAAGGGATGCTCGGGGATCACGCAACGGTCCGCCGCCCCCGCCATCGTGGGGAGAAGTGCGGTGAACCCCGCGTACCGGCCGAACACCTCTATTACGAGGAACCTCTCGTGCGATCCCGCAGAAGTCCGCAGGCGATGGGTCAGCTCGATCGTGCGCGTCACGCAGGTACTGAACCCGATGCAGTAATCGGTACCCGGGACGTCGTTGTCCATCGTCTTCGGGACTGCGAGCACGCGCACCCCCTCCCCATGCAGCCGAACGCCGTAGGAGAGGGTATCGTCTCCGCCGATGGGAATAAGCGTGTCGACGCCCAAAAACTCCAGATTCCTCAGGACCTCCGGGGTGACGTCGTTGACCTCGTCGTCGTAGCGGTCCCTCAAGTGCTCCGGGATTGCCGACCTCGGTAGATGGCTCGGTCGAGTTCGCGAGGTGTGGAGGAACGTCCCTCCGGTTCGGCCCGCCCGGTTCACGATCTCCTCGGTGAGCTCCTGGACGTTCGCCCGGTTGTCGAACTCCGGATCTCGGACCATGTCCACTAGACCGGCCCACCCGCGCCGGATTCCCAGAACCCTGTATCCCTCGCGTCGGGCCCGGATCGTGATTGCCCGGATCGCAGGGTTGAGCCCGGGGACGTCCCCGCCTCCGGTGAGGATCCCAATGCATCCACGTGCGCCTGACACTCTTCGACCTCCTCGCAGCCTGTGTCGCTGCTCTCTGGACCCTAGAGGGGATACGGCTCCGCGCGGAAGGTAGAGGCTTCGGAAGGGAGTCGGAAGGACGGGAATCGTCGATTTCGACGCACAAAACCGGGCAATCGCTTGCTCCTTACTCGGCCCGGGCACATGTTCGGGTTGGATCCCGCGCCCGCTCGGATGGTTCCGGCGGAGCCTTGGCCAAACCAGACGCACAGGAGCGTCCCATGTCTCGGCAGAGGATGGCACCCCGAATCCGCTCGAGCGCTTTCGTCTGTATCCTCACCGCCCTCGTCGCCGTCTCCGGTTGTTCGAGCTCCGGCGGGGACTCGTCGACTGCCGATGGATCCCCGAGCGCAACGGTGTACGAGGGGGCGCGCGTGATCACCGGAACCGGAGAGGTGATCGAAAACGGGACGTTCGTGGTCGAGAACGGCCGCTTCACGTTGGTGGGTCCGGCGGGCGCGGTCACAATCCCGGAAGGGACCGCTTCGGTGGATCTATCCGGAGCTACGGTGATGCCGGCGCTCGTCAACGCGCACATGCATCTGCCGTCCACGCGTAGCGAGCTCGTCGATGCCCTACGGCACAACGCGTACTACGGTGCCGCGGCGGTCACGAGTCTCGGTCAGGACGCGGGGGAAGAGGTATTCCGGATCCGCGAAGAGGTCATCCCCGGGGCGGCTCGCTCACTCACCGCGGGACGGGGGATCACCCGCCCGGAGCCGGGGCGCTCGGACGTTCCGTTCTGGATCGATACGGAGGAGGAGGGCCGGGCCGCCGTGCGAGAGCTGGTGGAGCCCCGGGTCGACATCGTCAAGATCTGGGTGGACGACCGTGGAGGACAGTATCCCAAGCTGACTCCCGATCTTTACGGAGCGATCATCGACGAGGCCCACGGTCAGGGTCTCAAGGTCACCGCGCATTTGTTCACTCTGGACGATGCGAAGGGACTGCTCCGTGCCGGAATCGACGCCTTCGCGCACGGCGTGCGGGATCAATACGTGGATGCGGAGTTCCTGGCGCTCGTCCGGGAACGCCCCGAGCTCGTCTATGTCCCGAACCTCCCGGATCCTGGTGTCGCGCGCGATATGTCTTGGCTCAGCGGGACTATTCCAGCCGCCGAGCTCGCGGAGATTCAGGCGAACTTCACGGAGCGACCGGACGCCCGGGAGGCGTTTGGCATCCAGGCGCGGAACCTGGCCGCCGTGAGCGACGCGGGCGTTCGCATCGGCTTCGGAACCGATGGCGGATCTCCGTGGCAAGCCCATCTCGAGATGGAGGACATGGTTCGCTCCGGCCTGTCCCCCGCGGAAGTCCTGGTGGCGGCTACGAGTACCTCGGCGGACCTGATGGGACTCGAGGATCTGGGTTCAATCGAGACGGGGAAGAGCGCAGACTTCATCGTACTGGACGCGAACCCCCTCGAGGACATCACGAACACGCGACGGATCTCGTCCGTATATCTGCGTGGAGTGGAAATGGACCGTGGGGCGTTGGGCGCACAGCTGACGGCAGGGGGCTGAGCAGGACCCCGACCGCGACGATCCCGAGGGCCGGGGTGTGGCGGCGTGCCATCCTTGCGCTATCGGCCCGCGCTATCGGCCCGCGCTATCGGCCCGGCTGGACGTTCAGTGACGCTCGGACCTCGTCCCCGGACATGCCCGACACCCATACGTCGGTCCCGCGATCGAACTCGCGGGCCCGGGCCAATGGGCCGACGATGACCGGGTCGAAGCCGGCGTCGCGGGCCAGGGTCGCGACGGTCTCTCTCGCCTGAGGATCGTCTCCAGCGATCGGGATCCCGATTCCCTGCGGATTCTGGAGCATCGGGGCACCGAGGGTGTTGAACGCCTTCACCATACGCGCACCGGGGATGTACTGGGCCATGGCGAGGCCCGTCCCCATCTCCAGCCACTCGTTCGTGATCGGGCCGTCCCGGTCCTCCCTCGGGTTGGTC
>JAHEKL010000259.1 GCA_024638345.1 Gammaproteobacteria bacterium
ACGCCGACGGGAGTTGCGGCGGCGACGGCGGCGGCGACGGCGAGCCGATGGAGGGTCTTCGAGCGCTTCATGGTATCCCCTTCTTCATTGGATTTCGGTCCGGAGCGAGGGTGGAGCTCGGGACTCGCTCTCGAAGGGGAATGCGTAGGGCGTCAGCTCAGGGGATCATGGGTGCTTCCCCCGGCATACACCCGGTCGGGACGAATGCGCTGATCGAGCCCGACGGCCCGACCTTGTCATGAGCCTTCCGGGGGCCAGGCCACATAGGGAACCGAATCCTCCTCGGAGACGTCGCACTCCGTCCGGAGCTCCGTGAGTCGGACCTCCAGCGCCGCCTGGACCTCCGCGTAGGACGGATGCCCGTGGACGGTCGAACGGCGCAGTCGTAGCGGTCCCAAAGTCGCCGAACGAACTCGACGAGTGATCCGGCGGCCGGAAGGGTCGGTTAGATTACGTTGTGTAGCACGGTCGGAGGCCGTGAGCCCCGAGTATCTACGGTGGTTCGGCGCCGATGGAGAATCCCGCGTCGCGCAGCTTACCCCGAACCCTCGAGAGGTCCCGTGAGTGACAGCGACCACGCAATCCGTTTGAAGACCACGGGGCGAAACGACAACTGTGCCTGTGGCTCCGGAAAGAAGTACAAGAAGTGTCATCTGGCCGAGGACGAGAGGGCGCACACGGCAGCGCTCAGGGCTCGTCATGAGGAAGCTGTGGCAAGAGCGAAGGCCACCGAAGACGAGGACGGCAAGGGCGACCACAGGGCGGCGGAGAAGAGCACACTGCCGACCAGCCGCTCACAGAAACAGACCGGGTCCAAAGGCCGCGGCTCGGACGGACCCCCGAAGAACATCCCGCGCCGGGGCGCCGTGTAGATCGGCCTGACCCCGCCACGATGCGGCTCATGGTGGCAGGTAGACCCGGCGGGATGGGGGCGACCCCCGAAGGAGCCGCCCCAATGCACTGCGAGTGATTCGGCCTAGATCAGGGTGCAGGCCAGGTGCACCGGACGGCTGTAGTTGTTCACCGCACCCGTCGCGTCCCGGACCGTGAGCCGGATGGTGTACTCCCGGGCGTGGATCTGGCACTCGGCCCATTCAGCCACGTGATCACCCGGACGGAAGGTGAGGTCGGCGACCGCTGGGAAGCCGGTCACGACGACCGAGCCGTTGTCCAGGGGAATGTCTGGCGGGCACGGGGTGATCTCGGGCGCTACGCAGGGCGGAACGAGCTCCCACCAGAACTGGATCGGGTTGTCCGGGGGTACATCCGCATCGAAGATCGAGCCCCGCAGCGTGAGCTCCGTGCTAAGCAGGTACCCGGGGCCGCTGTCGCCCGAAGTGGCTCAGCCGATTCTTCGCGACATCGCCGACGCCCTGGCGTACGCACACGGGCAACGCGTCGTCCACCGGGACCTGAAGCCGGCCAACGTCCTCTGCTCCGCGAATCACGCCTGGCTGATGGACTTCGGGATCGCCAAGGCCCTTCTCCGCCTCGGCGAGGACCGAGATCTGACTCGGGCCGGGGCCTCGCCGGGGACGCCCCGGTACATGGCCCCTGAGCAGCTCCGGGAGGGAGGACGGACGGCGCCGCCGTCGGACGTCTTCGCCTTCGGACAGCTGGCCCCTGTGGGGGGGCTCCGCCCTCGGTGGTAGAGGCCGGCGTCTTACCCGGGGCGAACTACGCCAAGCAGGCCTCAGCGAGATGCTCTGCGCGCACCGCGTGGAAGTCGTCGAACTCCGCGGGCTCCCGGCTGGCGATCTCCGGAGGGACGTTCTGAACGAGTCTCTGAAACGAATCGCGGTCGAGGCGCTCGATCAGGGATGCGAAGGCGTCGCCCCGCGGAGAAGGCTTCAACATGGCGCGGTACATGCGGGCGATGCTTTGAAGCATGGGGAGGTATGGCTCGAGGTCTACGGTCGTGGACGCTGCCTCGCTGTCAATCCACGCGACGGGTACGGTCCGGATGGAGCCCGGACTGTGGAGCTCCAGCTTTGCGAGTAGCTCGATGTCGAAGGAGAAACCGCTATCCCGCGTCTCCAGAACCCACGAGCGGAGGTTGTGTGCGTCGAACGCCTTGAAGCCGCATTGGGTGTCGACGATTCCCCGGAGCTCCGGAATGAGCCGCTTCCAAAGGTAGATGAACAGCTTCCCGCGGACGTTCCTCTTCCCCGCCTTGACCACGACGGAGGCTGGGTCCCTGCGGGAGCCGATGGCGGCGAAAACCGCCGGATCGGTCAACGGTCCCGCGAGGAGGCCCAGTTGCCCCAGGTGGGTCGAAAGGTCGGCGTCCGTAAAGACGGCCATGTGGCCTGCACCGCGGGTCTCCCGCACCGCCTCCCAGAGGCCGTAGCGGATCGAGCCGCCCTTGCGGCTCTGGTCCGTCGACTCGAGGTCCCCGACGATGGGGAGGCGGGCCCGGATCGCGTCCTCGAGAAACAGGACCTTCGTCTCCTCGTGAGGCCGGGCGTACTCGTTCAGCACCGCTTGGGCCAAGCGTCCGCTTCCCTCGGGGCAGCCGTCGTCCACGATCGTCAGGTCCCAGGAGTGGCGAGGGGTGCCCTCGAACAGCCACCGCAGCTGCCTCAGCTTCTCTCGCAGAAAATCCTCGCCCGCCGGGTGTTTGTCGGACGTCAGAATCCTCACGTGCTCTTTGTAGACTGCGATCACGAGGGACACGTGGACCGAGTCCGCGATCTCCTCGAAGAGCTGGCGGCTGTGCGCCAACTTGAGCGCCACTCGAACCGAAATCGGAACGGCGGCCTCTCCGGCCAACCGTGAGTCGAGGCGACCGGGCGCGCCGGCCTGGGCACCCCGAGCCTGAATCGCACCCGCCATGTATCGAATCGTAGCGAGGTGTCCTGGATCGGTGAGATCCAACTCCCGGGGTGCCTCCTCGGAAAGCCGTCTGATCAGCTCTGACGCCACGGAGGGTCAGCTCACCGGCGCGGCCGTCACTCTCGGCGCAGCGCCCAGGATCTCCTCCGATGCCTGATCGGCAAACTTCTCGAAGTTCTTCACGAACATGGCGGCCAGTCGCTGGGCCGTTTCGTCGTAGGCGTCCTTGTCCTTCCAGGGGTTCCTCGGGTGGAGCACTTCCTGGGGCACGCCGGGGACGGCGTCCGGGATGGCGAGACCGAACACGTCGTCGTGCTCGTAGTGTGCCTCGGCCAGGTCGCCGTTGAGGATCGCGTCGATGATCGCTCGGGTGTACTTGAGCTCGAAGCGCTCCCCGACCGGATAGGCGCCCCCGGTCCAGCCCGTGTTTACCAGCCACACGTCCACGAAGTGCTTCCGCATCTTCTCCGCCAGGAGCTCGGCGTAGGCAGTGGGGTGGAGGCTGAGGAAGGCGGCTCCGTAGCAGGCAGAGAAGTCCGGGACGGGCTCTGTGATTCCCACCTCGGTTCCGGCCACCTTCGCCGTGTAGCCGCTGATGAACTGGTACATCGCCTGAGCGGGTGTCAGACGGCTCACGGGAGGAAGGACACCGAAGGCGTCGCACGTCAGGAAGACGATGTTCTTGGGGTGGTCACCGACGCAGGGGATCTTGGCGTTGTCGATGTACTCGATGGGGTAGGAGCACCGCGTGTTCTGGGTGATCCCCACGTCCGAGTAGTCGACCTCGTAGGTCTCGGGGTCGAAGCCCACATTCTCGAGGATCGAACCGAAGCGGATCGCGTTGTAGATCTCCGGCTCGCCCTCGGGACTGAGGTCGATGGTCTTCGCGTAGCAGCCACCCTCGAAGTTGAAGACCCCCTCGTCGCTCCAACCATGCTCGTCGTCGCCGATCAGGCGGCGCTTCGGGTCTGCGGACAGGGTCGTCTTGCCGGTCCCCGACAGGCCGAAGAACAGCGCGACGTCGCCTTCGTCGCCTTCGTTGGCCGAGCAGTGCATGCTCAGGATTCCCTGCTTGGGGAGCGTATAGTTCAGAACCCCGAAGATCCCCTTCTTCATCTCTCCGGCGTACTCGGTGCCCAGGATCACCAT
>JAHEKL010000032.1:0-5790 GCA_024638345.1 Gammaproteobacteria bacterium
TGCTCCGGCAGCAGCTGACCCTTGTAGACGATCACCCTCGATGAGAAGCTGACCGCACTGTAGAGATCGACCTCTTCCAGGTTGAGCTCCCGGATCGCGTGGTACGCTTGCTTGCGAATCAACAGGAGCTGCCTTTCGAAAGCAGCCGGCGAGAGCCCTTTGGCCGCTCGGGCGAAGACCTGCTGCACGACGGGCTCGCCCTCTCGAGCGCCGCTGCCCAGGAGCTCGTTGTTCGTAGGCACTCTTCGCCAACCCAGGAAGCGCTGGCCTTGGGCCGCGATGTACCGTTCGACCACGGCCTTGCATCGGGCACGCTCCGACCGGTCCTGCGGGAGGAATATCATGCCCACCCCGTAGAGGCCCGGCTCTGGAAGCTCGAAGCCCAGGGCTTCCTTGCCGATCTCCGCGAAGAACTCGTGTGGTAGCGCCAGGAGGATTCCGGCTCCGTCGCCCGTGTTCTCTTCCGGTCCGGTGGCGGACCGGTGAGACATGCGGATCAAGGCGGTGAGCCCGTCCGCCACGATCGAGTGGGATCGCTCTCCCTTCACATTGGCCACGATGGCCACGCCGCAGCTGTCCTTCTCCAGCTTCGGGTCGTACAAGCCCACTGCGTTCGGAAGCCCGGAACGGGTCATAGCTGCCTCCCGGACACCGGCGCCCCGTTCGTGCGAACCGGCGTGGGGGAGTCGTGCTCCCGTAGATATTGAACCAGCGTATCGACCAGGGGAGACAGCGTTCGATCCCTTCGGTGGACCAGCGCCAGCGGCCTCATCAGCGTCGGCCGCAGCTCGGCCGTCTGGAGAAGCCCACGGGCCACCTCCACTCGGACCGTCCTCTGTGGGAGGATGCCCACGCCGTCGGTTTCGGCCACTGCCGACTTGATTGAGTCGATGTTGTCGAAGGAGCTCTCGATCGTAGGCTGAGCACCGTGTTTACGCAGGTAGGATCGGATCTCCCTGGATATCCTGAGGCCTTGGTCGAACCCGATCAGCCGCTCTCCCTCGAGGTCCGTTGGACCGATTCGGCTGCGTGAGGAGAGCCGATGCCCGACACGAAACACGGCCACCATCCGCTCATCTCGAAGCGGAATTGCCGCCAGGTCCGACCATCGGTCCGGGTACGAGAGGATTCCTACGTGCGCCTTGCCCTCCTGAATCCAGTCATGGACCGCTTGAGGCTGCAGATAATGAATCTGAATGGAGACCTGAGGATGCTCTTCCTTGAATCCGCTACGCACTTCGTTCAAGTGGGGTACGTCGGCCGAATAGATGGACGCGATGTCGATTCTTCCACGCAAAGGCGATCCCGCGCCGGCGACCTCCCGCTCGAGACGCTCGTAGCGTTCCAAGATCTCGCGGCAGCCCTCGTAGTAGACCTTTCCCCAGGGCGTGAGTCCACACGGTCGCGTGGAGCGATCGATGAGCTCGACTCCGAGCTCTTCCTCCAAGCTCCGAATTCGCTGGGACGCAGCGGACTGGGTGATCCCGTTCCTCTCTGCTCCGCGCGAGAAGTTCCCCTCCTGCGCCACGTCGCAGAAGATTCGAATCGTTGCTAATGACATAGCGGACCAAGATAAGATGAACTACTTTAATGTCAAACCCGCATAAGATTAGAATAGTTAATGACCTAGGGCAAGGACCCGGGGCTTCTTCCGCCTCGGGCGAACCGGGCCTTCGTCGTACCTCGCGCGTCTCCATTCGGACACATCGGCAGACCCGGATCCACCAGGCTCCCGCGGGGAGGCCACGACGCCTCCGAAACATGGCGAGATCCCCCGTTTTCCGTTAGTTTTCAAGGGTTATCGAGCGCTACTGAAGCGGCGCGGACCGAGGGGTCCGTGCCGGGCATCCGGGGAGCTCGCAGCGCGCTCGCAGACGGGTAGGGAGAATCCCCGAATCGGCGGTCAACGCCGGAGAAGCCCCTGCCCACTTTCCGCACACTCCGCAGTCGACACGGACCCGCGCGCAGGACCGCACGGTGGCGGGTCGCCACTGAGTCATCACCACTTTGACAGGCGAATCCATGGATTCGGAAGACGGACAGCAGGTCCTTTCCCGACTTCTCGAAGACGAGATGCGCGAGTCGTTCATCGACTACTCGATGAGCGTGATCGTGCAACGAGCGCTCCCCGACGTACGAGACGGCCTGAAACCGGTCCACCGTCGGATCCTGTACGCCATGAACGATCTCGGGCTCAGCCCGGGCCGAGCGTACAAGAAGAGCGCAACCGTCGTTGGAGAGGTCCTCGGTAAGTACCATCCTCACGGGGATAGCGCCATCTACGACTCGATGGTCCGAATGGCGCAAGGGTTCTCGCTTCGATATCCGCTTGTGGACGGACAGGGAAACTTCGGCTCGATCGATGGGGACTCGGCCGCCGCGTACCGGTACACCGAAGCCCGGATGACCGCGATGGCCTTGGAGATGCTGGAGGACATCGCGAAGGAGACCGTCGCGTTCGCCTCCAACTTCGACGGCCAGCTGGAGGAGCCCACCGTCCTGCCGGCGAAGCTTCCGAATCTGCTCGTCAACGGCTCATCCGGTATCGCGGTCGGGATGGCGACGAATATCCCGCCTCACAACCTGCGCGAAGTGACCGCTGCGGTATCCGCGCTGATCCAAGATCCGGAGCTTCCTCAGGAGGAACTCGAGAGCCTGGTCCGTGGCCCCGACTTCCCGACGGGAGGATTCATCTGTGGAAGGGACGGAATCCGGGACGCTTATCGAACCGGACGAGGCCGTGTGGTCATGCGCGCTCGGGCCGACATCGAGACGATGGATTCCCAGGCCGAGCGGATCGTGGTCCGTGAGATCCCGTTCATGGTCAACAAGACGCGACTGATCGAGCAGATCGCGGGGTTGGTCCGCGAGAAGAGGGTCACCGAAGTGGCCGCGCTGAGGGACGAGTCGGACCGCGAAGGCATGCGGATCGTAATCGAGCTCAAGCGTGACGCGATCGCACAGGTGGTCTTGAACCAGCTGTACAAGCACACGCAGATGCAGTCGACTTTCGGGACGATCCTGCTCGCGCTCGTGGACGGGGTCCCTCGAGTTCTGACTCTCAGGCAAATGCTGCTCCAGTTCGTCGACCACCGACATGAGGTGGTCGTAAAGCGGAGCGAGTTCGATCTGCGGAAAGCGCGGGAGCGGGAGCACATCCTCGAAGGTCTCAAGACCGCCGTCGACAACATCGACGAGGTCATCAAGATCATCCGAGGCTCTCAGGACTCACCCACCGCCTCGGCGGCACTGCAGGAATCGTTCGAGCTCACACAGGTTCAGGCCGAGGCCATCCTGAACATGCGGTTGGCCCGTCTTACCGGTCTGGAGATGGGGAAGCTGGACGAGGAGCTGACCCAGATCCGTGCCCGGATCGCCGAGCTGGACGAGCTTCTCGCGAGCCGGGACCTGCGTCTGAAGGTGATAACGGACGAGCTCGACCAGCTCGCCCAGAAGTACGGCGACGACCGGCGCACGGAAGTCATCGGGGAGCACTCCGATCTCGAGATGGAGGATCTGATCGCGGACGAGGAAGTCGTCCTGACGATCAGCCGTCAGGGTTACGTCAAGCGCATCCCGATCGATACGTATCGATCCCAGCGGCGCGGTGGGCGGGGGTTGAAGGGGATGGGGACAAAGGATGAGGACTGGGTCGAGCACGTCTTCATAGCGTCGACGCACGACGTTCTCATGATCTTCACTCGGGGCGGTCAGTGCTACTGGCTCAAGGTGTGGCAGATTCCCCAGGGAACACGACAGTCTCGCGGGAAGCCGATCGTGAACCTCCTGAACATCGACTCCGACTCGAAGATCGCATCGGTAGTGCCCGTGCGTGAGTTCAGTGACGACCGATTTCTCCTGTTCTGCACCCGCAAGGGCGTGGTCAAGAAGACCGCGCTCTCGGCCTACGGGAACATTCGGACAGTAGGGCTGAACGCCATCAACATCCGTGATGGGGACGAGCTGATCGAGGTCAAGATCACCGGCGGAGAGGACGAGGTGATCCTGGCCACCCGACTGGGAATGGCGATCCGATTCCACGAGTCGGACTGCCGACCCATCGGTCGCGCGACCGAGGGCGTGCGAGGGATCTCGCTGAAGAAGGACGATCTGGTCGTCGGGATGGTCGTAGTCCGCCCAGACTCCACCCTGCTCGTCGTGACTGAAGGCGGAATGGGAAAGAGGACGGAGGTGGATGCCTACCGGCTTCAGAAGCGGGCCGGGAAGGGGGTCATCAACATGAGGCTCACCGACCGGACCGGGAGGGTCGTCGCGATCAAGTCCGTCGCCCCCGGCGACGAGCTGATGCTGATCACCCGGCGCGGCGTCGTGAATCGCCAGCAAGCAGACGAGATCCGAATCATCGGTCGGGCAACGCAAGGGGTCCGGTTGGTGGCGCTGGACGATGAGGACGAGATCATGGACGTCGCTCGTGTCGTGCCCGACGAGAACGGCATCGAGGAGGAAGCAGAGTTGGACGAAGAGGAGATCGTTTCGGCCACCGATGGCGGGGGAGATGAGTAGACGGCTCGTTCTCTTCGATCTCGACGGGACCGTTCTTTCGGGTGGGCCGGCCAAGCGAGCGTTCGAGCTTGCTCTGTTGGACGTCTTCGGGACGGCCGGACCGATTCACGAGTGGGAGTTCTCCGGAAAGACCGATCCACAGATCGCGCGTGAGCTGCTGACCGAGGCCGGGATCGGAAACGAAGCGGTCGACAGCGGTCTGCCGGCGCTTTGGAAGCGCTATCTCGAGGAGATGGAGGAGCGACTGCAGGCTTGTCCGACTCGACCCCTGCCGGGTGTGACCGAGCTACTTCCGGCCCTCGAGGCCACCGGTGGGGCCGCGATGGCGATGTTGACCGGAAACGTGATCGGAGGGGCGAGATTGAAGCTGGGGTCTGCGGGGCTCTCCAGCTGGCTTTCCGTGGGCGCCTTCGGCTCGGATCACGAGGCCCGAAATGCGCTGCCGGCGGTCGCCATTCAGCGTGCCGAAGAGCAC
The DNA here is from genome assembly GCA_024638345.1 of Gammaproteobacteria bacterium. Lineage (GTDB taxonomy): Bacteria > Gemmatimonadota > Gemmatimonadetes > Longimicrobiales > Gaopeijiaceae > JAAXGI01. Next base: position 5,000 of record JAHEKL010000032.1, read on the forward strand.
TGGGGAGTTCGATTCGGCGCCGACGAGGTCGTGGTCGTCGGGGACACACCGAGAGACGTGGAGTGCGGCCGCTCGAACGGAACGAGGACCGTGGCGGTCGCCACCGGACATTTCGGAGTCGACACCCTCGCGCGAGCCGGAGCCGACGTCGTCCTCGAGAGTCTCGTCGAGGTCGATCTCGCGCTGACGGCGATCTTGAGCTAGATCTTCGATGCCCCAGCGGTCGGGCGGCCAAAGCGGTCTCCGACCATGAGTGCACGGAAAACCCATGGAGAGATCGACGTGACCAGTCGAGCAGAACGAAGAAGGGAACGGAGGAAGGAGATTCGGAACGAGGGGTCGTCCGGTCGATTAGGCTGGATTCTGGGTGGAGCGGCGGCTCTTGCCCTGGCGATCATCGCGTACAACCTGGTTTCGTCCATGTTCGACGACACCGTGAGGGCATCGGTGCCGGTGGAGTTCGACTCTCCTCAGGAGCTGGTTGCACTGGCGGAGGGGGTTTCGTCGGGCAACCCAGATGCACCGGTCACGATCATGGAGTTCGGGGACTACCAGTGCCCGGCGTGTCAGAACTTCTTCCGTCAAGCGAAACCCATCTTGGATGTGTCCTACATCCAACCGGGTCGGGTGCAGTTCGTCTTCTACGACTTCCCATTGGAAGGCGCGCATCCGAATGCGTTCCTTGCCGCGAGGGCGGCCCGCTGCGCTGGGGACCAGGAAAGGTACTAGCAGTATCACGATCGGCTCTTCCAGGATTAGATCTCCTGGTCGGTGCAGGCGGATCCCTTTGG
>JAHEKL010000032.1:5800-15699 GCA_024638345.1 Gammaproteobacteria bacterium
ACTTCGTCGGCTACGCGCAGGACCTGGGGCTGGATCGCGACGCTTTCAGAAGCTGCTTGCGCAGCGATAGGCACGCGGAAGTCGTTTCCGCCAACCAGCTTCTCGGCCTCCAGTTGGGTGCCCAGTCGACCCCCACGGTGCTGCTCGACACCGGCGATGGCCGAGCCACTTGGATCGACAACTGGACCACGAATCTCCGACCGATCTTGGAAGAGGCCCTTGCGGCGGCTGGGGAGGGTGCGGCGGTCGAGTCGTCCGAGGAAGGCGCGGGGGAGTGAGCGCGGCGCCGGAGATCGTGATCCGGCTGCTCTTCGTGGATGACGGGTCCTATCACACCGAAGAGATCCGGGTGCGGGAGGACCTCCTCGAGCGCTACGAGCGTCTCATCGACCTGCTTCAGGAGGAACCGACGGTCTTGAAGCGCATCCACATCGACTTCGGACGTCTCTGCTCCGCCACCGTCGCGGATTCCTGAGCCTCAAGAGCGAATTCGCTCCAACGGCCACTCGGCAACCGAGTCGGGTGGCCACCGACCCTCGCTGGCCGCCTCGATCAGGCGGCCCGCCTCCGAGCGGGCGCGTGTAGCCGTCGTCTCATCCACCCATCCAGCACCGAGAGCCAGCTCGAGCTCCTCCTCGTCGAGCAGGGAGGGCATCGCGGGCCGACCCGCGGTCCATTCGCCGGTCGGAGTGGGGATCCACAGGTCGAGGAAGAGATCGGTGGTATGCCACACGCCTCCGGGCTCGAAGGTGCAGGGAACGAGGATGTTCGCGTAGATGCCGGTCAGGGTTCCGTCGCGCAAGTGAAAGCGACCGATGTCGTGCCAGGCACCGGGGAAGGTGAACCAGACTACCTCCGAGCCGTCCTCCAGAGCCACGTCGTCGTCGATCGATAGAGGACGATCGAGCCGGACCCGGTCCGCATGCGTGATCTTGACCCAGGGGTCGTCTTGGAGGATCCGCTGCACGAACCGGTCGGTCCGGTCGGGAGGCCGGTGGTAGTGAATGTGGACGTCGAGAGGAGTGCTCGGAGGGATCAACAATCGCTCAAGCGCACCGCGGATTTCTGAAGCGGACCGGTGCCGGAACGGCCGAACGCTTTTGAATCATCTGGCGGAGGGCCGCGGGAATGCCTCGTAGAATCCGCGGTCCTCGAGGGCCAGCTCTCGGAGCAGCGGGGCCGGAGAGAATCGCGGGCCGACCTGGCCTTCCCAATAGTCGAGCCGTTCCACGAGGGCTCGGGGGTGGATTTCGTCCGCGAATCGGAGAAGCCCCCCGCGGAAGGGAGGGAATCCCGTGCCCATGATCATCGCCAGATCGAGCTCGGCGGCCGAGGTGACGATCTCGTCCGAGAGCACCCGCGCGGCCTCGTTGATCATCGCTAGCACGAGACGATCCTGGATCTCCTCGGGAGTGGGTGACGCCCCATCTGTTGCGGACGTCTCGATCAGCTCATAGATGGACTCGTCCACCTCGGAGTCGCGATCGCCCGCGTACCGATAAAATCCGCTGGCTCCTTTCCGTCCGAGCCGGCCCGTCTCACCGACCTGAATAAGCGCGGGAGCCGGGGCGAGACGCGGACCGAAGGCCTCGTGCAGGGTTTCACCCGCGTGCCTCACGATGTCGATCCCGACCTCGTCCATCAGACGCAGCGGGCCCATCGGCATCCCGAACGATCGGGCCGCTTCATCGATCTCCTCGATCTTCGCGCCCTCTCCCAGCAGATAACCCGCCTCGTTCAGGTACGGACTCAGGATGCGATTCACGAGGAAGCCCGGACCGTCGCGAACCACGACAGGCACCTTCCCGAGCCGAACGGCGAGGGCGTACACGGTCGCGATCGCGCTCGATTCCGTCCGGTCCGAGCGGACGATCTCGATGAGCGGCATCTTGTGGACTGGATTGAAGAAGTGCATTCCCAGGAACCTCTCTGGGCGCTTCAGAGCCTCGGACATCTGGTTCACCGAGAGGCTCGACGTGTTGGTGGCGACTACGCACGAGTCCAGAACCTTTGCCTCGACCTCGGAGAGCACCTGCCTCTTCACGTCGAGTCTCTCGACGACGGCCTCGATCACCAGGTCGGCCGGACCCAATCCCACGTATTCGAGGCCACCCGAGATTCGGTCCATGGCCTGATCGGCTTCTCTTTCGGAGAGTCGGCGCTTGCGCACGACTCCCTCGAAGAGCTCCGACGCATGTCGAAGAGCGAGGGATATCGCCTCCTGGCGGACATCCTTGAGTCTCACCTCGATTCCGTGATACGCGGCGAGCTGCGCGATTCCGCCGCCCATGGTTCCGGCTCCGACGACCCCAAGCCGATTGACTTCTCGCGGGGGGGCGTCCGCTGCGGTCTTCACCCCCTTCTTCGCTGCCTCCCGAAGGAGGAAGACGTGAACCAGGTTCTTCGAGATGCGGGAAGCGATCAGCTCGCCCGCCGCGCGAGCTTCGAGCTCGAGTGCCTGATCCAGGGGGCGCCCCAGAGACGACCCAATCACCTCCAGGATCCTCAAGGGCGCGGGATAGTGCCCCCCGGTGCGCTCGAGCACCTGCTTGCGGGCGAAGTTGATCAGGATTCTGCGTCCCGGCGCGGTATCCTCCAGGAGCCGGGTGCCAACGCCGCGGGCGGCTCGCGCTGGCGGTCTCCCGTCGCGAATGCGCTCCACAAGGAAGGCTTCCGCGAGCTCGAGGAATTGCTCTGCGGGAAGAACCTCGTCCACCAAGCCGAGGCGCTTGGCCTTGCGACCGGTCACCGTCCTTCCAGTCAGGAGCAAGTCGAGTGCTTGCTTGGGCCCAATGAGTCGTGGTAGACGCGTCGTGCCTCCCCAGGCAGGTAGGATCCCCAACTGGACCTCGGGTAGGCCGATCTGTGTCTTCGCGGAATCGGAAGCGAGCCGGTAACGGCAAGCGAGAGCGAGCTCGGTCCCTCCACCCATGCAGACTCCATGGATCGCTGCGACCGTCGGAACGGGGAGCTGTTCGAGTTCCCGGAAGACTGTCTGCCCCGCACGTGCCGCCTGGGCTCCCTCGTTCGGATCGTCGATCGCGGCGATCGCCGCGACATCTGCACCGACGATGAAGGAGGAGGGTTTTTCGCTCACGACGAGAACGCCCTGAATCTCTCCCGCCTCGCTTCCGGTGCGGATCTCCGCGAGCGCCTCAGCTAGGCGATCGAGCGCTTCCCCCGTCAGAACGTTTGCGGACTTCTCGGGCGTGTCGAAGACCAGACGGGCGATTCCACTCGTTTCTTTCAGGAGTCGAGGTGAGCCTTGGGCGGTGGCTCGCTCCGCGACGCTTCCCATGCCGAGGCCTTCATTCTCCATCTTCAGTGTGCCCGGTGAGGGTGGCCCAAGATGCTGAGACAGAGAACGCCCCGGGGAGCGCTAGGTTCCCCGGGGCGTCGAGTCAGGACCGGACGAACTAGAGAATCTCGCGGACCTGTGCGTTCTCTCGGGACAGCGGCAACTCCGTGGGCTCGCCTCTCTCCAAGGTCACCGGGACGTTCCAGTAAAGCTCCTCAGTGGCCAACGGATAGCGTCCGTAGATCCACCACTGACCGGGGGCGGCCTCGAAATCGGCCCGGCCGGTTGCGTCTGTGGTGTCGGCCAGAATCTCTCGACCGGACGCCACCAGCTTCGCCCCTACGACCTCACCATAGGGTGCGAACGCCCCCTCCTCCCAGGCCGACAGCAGCGCCCGGAACTCCTCGAGCTCCGAAAAGGTCTCCTGCTGCAGTCGGTCGAAGCGATCGAAGGCCTGATCCTTCGTTCGCTCTGCCGCCTGGTACTGACCCTCGATCTCGTTGAACTCGTTGAAGAGCACCCGGTATTGTGCCTCGGCCGGGTTGTATTGCTCGAGCTCGCCGGTGATCTCTTCGAGCCGCTCCCTCATCGCCAGCCAGCGGCTCTCGAACTCACGCCACTCCTGCTGCGCGGCAGCGATCGAGTCCCTCGCGACTTGGAGCTCCGGGGGAAGGGTCGGCTCCGGAGTCGGCGCGGCCGCCGTGAGCGAGTCGAAGATCTGGTCTCGATCGAATGGCAGCAGCTGGAACACGACGTCGTCCGCGGGCCGGGACACGGGGTTGCCCGTCGCGGGGTCGATGACCTCGACCGCTGCGGTCACGACGAGCTCCGCGGGTCCGCAAGCGCCCAGCGCCAGAGAAATAAAGGCCAAGTTGGCGATGATCCTTCGGTTCATCGGTTCGCTCCGAACGGTTTCTGTTATACGTAAGTCACGACAAGGTAGTATCGGCCGCATTGGTCCATCAAGCCTGGGATCCTGTCGATTTGTCAGTGGTGGTGGAGGTTGCGGGTGCAGACGGAGAAAGACCCGTCGCGCCCTCGGCTCCCTCAGAGATCCATCATCTCCAGCGGACCCATGAGGATCGTTCGCGAGGGTCCCGCGGCCGCGGCAGCCGCCCCGACAGCGGGACGTTGCAGCGCCCAGATGCTCCGCTCAAGATCGAGGGCGCGGTCGAGCCCGGCCGCTGCTCGACGGGCTAGCCATTTCGCACGGTTCTCGGGGAGCGCCAAGTCGATCACCACGGTCGACCGGAATCGTCGGCGCGTGAGCTCGAAGAACGCCCCGGCCGGGGGGGCCTCGGCCAGGTCTCGCATGGCACCGGTGAGGCGGTCTTCCCATCGAGACGTGACCCTGGGATCCACGCTGGCCGTGACCAGCAGGACCGGAGCCCCTCCGATCTCCCTCCGGGTCGAGTGTGCCTCGAACAAACCCGGATCGGGCGGGGACGGGGTGAGGTCCTCGACGATCAGGTGACCGAGAAAGTCGATCAGGAGGGGAGGGGTGCCCCTTGGGAAAGGGAAGGCCACCGAGACCCAGGTGCTGGTGAGCTGGCGGTCCACCACGGCGCGGTCTCCGGCAGTCCACGCCGGAGCTCCGAGCGGTTCGGGGGGCACTTCGAGTGGGGACGCCTCCGTTCGGAACAGCCTCACCACGGGTGGAGGTGGAATCGAGTCGGAAACCGTCCGCCCGGTGCCCCCGGGGGTACGAGGAGTCGGCGCGGCACTCTCCGGAAGTCCGGAGGCGGTGCCCCCGCGATTCCCGGTCGTGGCCACCTCGGTCACGTTGGCGGAGAGAGACCCGAGGTCACCCGCCGTCGCCGGACCGGTAACGGCCAGCACGGCGTTTTCGGAGCGCAGGTGTGCCTCGCGAAACGTCCCCAAAGCCTCGAGTGAAATGGCCTGTACGCTCGAGAGCGTTCCCTCGGGGGCGCGGGCACCCGGATGTGCCGGGCCCAGCAGGAACATGTCTCGTTCTTGCTCGAACGTTCGAACCGGTGCTCCGGACTCGAAGAGCAGCACTCCCTCGAGCTCCCGCCGGACAGTCTCCAGCTCGTCCGGCCTGAGCGCCGCCCGATAGAGCTGATACTCGAGCTCCGCGATGGCTTCTCGCCATTGAAGGGGTGCTGCTACCATCCAAACCAGTACCTCGTTCGAAAGCACCTCGACGCTCATGCGGGCGCCGTATTGGACCAGCGACTGATTCCCCTGCCGCTCCACGAGCCTTCCGAAGAGGAATGCGGTTCCCTCTTCTCCCCGCGGGTCTTCCGCGGCGCCAGCGCCGAAGCGAATCGCGACCGCGACGGTGCGGGCTCGCGGGTCGGAGTCGAGCACGACCTCGCGATACACGGCTTGGTTCTGACCTTCAGGCGCGAACCGTGGGCCTTCCGCGAGGACCATCCCGGACGTGCACAGGAAGCAGGCCAGTAGCGCGACCGCTCGCTCGCCCGGACCCACGCTCATGGCCGAAGCTCCTCACGCAGCGGTGGCGTCGCCATTGTTGTATCGAGGAAGGCTTGGACATCGGCGAGGGTCAGTGCATGAAGGCTAGAGACCAGGTTCGAGAGCCCTTCCGGTCCGTTTCCCGCATCCCATGCCTGTCCCGCGAGCTCCGCCAGACCCCAGGGGGTCCGCCCGGACATGATGATCTCCGTTCGGAGTTCTGCGGCCAAGCGAGCGATCTCGTCCTCCGTGATCAGGTCGGAGGCATCTTGGAGCAGCTGTCCCAAACGCTCCTCCATTACCGAGCGGCTTCTTGGATAAGCTGCCGCGGTCACGACCATCGCCCGGCTCTCACCCAGATCCCAGATTTCGACGCCGGCCTCGAAGTCCGAGTCGCTTGCCCTAACGTGTTCCGCCAGGAATCGAGCGACCACCAGCGCTTTCGCTTCGTCGCCGGGCTGAAGAGGATGTCCCTCCACTACCCAATACCGGATCACTTCTGGACTCGGCTCGGGGGAGCCCGTCTCCTCGGAGAGCGGCCCCGCTTCGCTCGCACCGGCGACGGAGCCTCGGGGTATCCCCAGATCCCCGGCCAGCGCGAGCGCCGACTCGGTACTCACGTCTCCCACGATGACGAGCCGGGCGTTGTCACGCCGGTGAGTGCGCTGCCACAGCGCCCGAGTCCTCGAGGCATCGAGACGGCTCAGGGAACCGACCGTACCGAAGACCGAAGGAACCCCCGGCGCCAAGGCCGTCCGAATCCGTGTCGCGAGAACGCCCTGCGGGGTCTCGGAGCGGCGGTCCTGCTCCGTCTGCATGAGACGTCGCACGGACTCGAACTCCTGGTTCGAAGAAGGCTCGATTCCGGCCCGAATGATCCAACCCAGGAAGTCCAGATCGACGCGGGCGCCGGTCACCTGATAGACCAGGCCCTGGGGTGTGCGGTGGACCTCGGCTCTCGCGCCGATCCTTGCGGCGAGCGAATTCATCCGGTCCTCCGCTTGCAGGCCCAGGAGGCGTCCCGCTCCGGCCTCGCCCGGTTGCTCGCGAACCGCGAACGAGAGCCTGAGGGAGGCGGCTTCGCTTGTGATGGACCGGAACACCGCGACCTGCGGGCCCCCCGGCAGTGCCAACGTCTCATCGGCTCCGAAATCACCGGCGCCCGCAATCCCGCTCTGCGGAAGGACGAGCAGGGCGAGGAAGTGCGCTACGAACGGCATCTTCGTGGTCTCCCGACCTCGGATCGAGGCGGACGAGGGTCGAGCGCATGACTTCGGCGGCGTACAGGACCCGAGAGACGTCGACCTGGGATTGTCCGGGAAGACGTCGTGTCCGCTAAGGGATCGCTCCGGAGATCACGTAGTTCATCGGGTTCACCGGCCGGTCGCCCACGCGGACTTCGTAGTGTAGATGAGGCGACGTGGCGATTCCAGTGGTTCCAACCAGCGCGATGACTTCGCCGCGTTCCACTCGCTGCCCCGGCTTGACCAGGACCTGAGATGCGTGACCGTAGCGCGTCGAGAAGCCGTAGCCGTGGTCCAGCTCGACCACGAGCCCGTATCCCGACCGGCGGGCTGCTCTGGTGACCCGACCGTTCGCCGCTGCCAGGATCGGTGTTCCACGGGGGGCCCCGAGATCGACTCCCTCGTGCGGCAGCTCCCGATGGTGAATCGGGTGGAGCCGGGCATTCGAGAATCCCGAGGTGAGCCGTCCGTTCGTCGGAAGAATGGAGGGCGTGGACTCCAGAAGATCCCGGTGCGCGGTCAGTGAATCAGACGCTTCCAGGATGCTCGCGCGGAGCAGGCGAGATCTCCTCTGCAGCGCGTTCAGATCATACGCCGCGGCGAACGCCTCCTTCGCCGTCTCCTCATCGAGTGGAAAGAGCGGATTCTCTTCCAGTGTGGGCCACCCGGGGCCGCCCACCCCCACCTGCAGCACCTCTTCGTCGATCTGGTCCAGACCGGCGAGGACCCTGAGCTCCGCATCTTTCTCCGCGAGGAATCCGAAGTCCGACTCCAGCTCGGCGACCTGCTCGCCTAGGGCGGTCAGCTCCGCATCCAACACCCGGTTTTCTCGGTCCAGTTGTACGTTCCGAACCGCCTGACCTCCGAGGAAGCCGAAGAAACCGAGCACTCCGAACAATCCGACGCACACGAGCGCACCGACCCCTGCGGCGAGCCGGAGGGTCCTGGTTTGGAACGTGCGCTGAAGGAGATCGTCTCCGTTGTCGGAGACGAGGAGAAGAGTCCACTTCTCTCGATGCATCAAATCGCTCAAGTGACGAGTGCCGATCCCGATCCGTCCCCGTCCACCCACCTGCCCGGCAGGAAACCGGACCACCGGCTCCGCGAAGGGCGACCCAAGCTACCGAAGCACCAGAGAGAGTGTCAACATGGGCAGGTAGGCCTTGGCAGATTCCGAGGTCCAACCGTGATTCTGCAGCTGGCGACGATCAGACCTGGGTCTCGGCCTTCGGAAACATCGGTGAAAGCTTGCGGACTTCGAGGGTGCTCGTATCGATCCGGACGGCCTCCTCCAGTGACGGCACCGAGGACAGGCCGAGGCTGGATGACAGCTCCGCCATCTTTCGCGGCATGACCGGAAGGAAGAGCGCGCTGAGGACGATCAGCGTCCGGAGGAGAGATGCGAGCACCTCGTCCAACTCAGCGCCTCGAGCGGGGTCCTTCGCGAGCGTCCAGGGCTCCCCAGTTTCAACGTATCCGTTTGCCTTGCGCGCCAGATCCATCGCGGCTTCGAGGGCGTCGTGCACCTTGAGCTCGGCCATGGCCTCGTGGTACGAGGCGAGCGTCGACCCGATGGACCCGTCCAGACCCGAGCCGGCAGCATCTCCGACCGTTCCGTCACGGTAGCGCACGATCATGGAGATCGCCCGACTGGCCAGGTTGCCGAGGACGTTCGCGAGCTCTCCATAGCGCGCCAAGAACCGCTCGGGCGTATAGGAGGCATCGGCACCGGTCGGCATCTCACGCATCAGATACCATCGAACCGCGTCCGTACCGAACTCCTCGCGGAGGTCGAGGGGATCGACCACGTTTCCGAGCGACTTAGACATCTTGGCCTTTCCCGAGAGCCACCATCCGTGCACGAGCAGCTGTCTCGGAAGCGGAAGACCGGCGGCCATGAGCAGCGTCGGCCAGTATACCGCGTGGGGCGTCAGGATGTCCTTTCCCACGATATGTAGATCGGCGGGCCACCAAGAGCCCGTCACATCGTCGAAGCCCTGCGAGCCCTCGCTCCCATCTGGGTCGATGGCCCCCGAGGCCGTGAGGTAGTTGATCAGTGCATCGACCCACACGTAGGTCACATGTCCCTCGTCGAAGGGCAGGGGCACGCCCCAGTGTAGCCTGGATGCGGGCCGCGAGATGGATAGGTCCGCGAGGGGCTGTTGGAGAAAGCCGAGCACTTCGTTGCGGCGGATCTCCGGCACGATCCAGTCCGGATGCTCCTCGATGTGCTGGACCAGGTCCTCCTGGAAGCCGCTCATGCGGAAGAAGTAGTTCTTCTCCTCGATCTGACGCACCGGACGCCCGCAGTCGGGACAATTCCCCTCGGGCGTGAGATCCTTCTCGGTCCAATAGCGCTCCTCGTGAACACAGTACCAGCCGCTGTAGATATCGTCGTAGATGAAGCCTCGACGATGCAGGCGGGTGAGGAAGGCCTGAACCACGCCCCTGTGCTCTTCCTCCGTCGTTCTGATGAAGCGGTCGTACTCGATATCCATCTCCTTCCATGCGCTCGCGAATCGCGCGGCCATCTCGTCACAGAGCTGCTGTGGCTCCACGCCGCGCTTCGCGGCCTCTTCCTGGATCTTCTGGCCGTACTCGTCCGTTCCCGTGAGCAGGAATACGTGGGCCCCGGACTGACGGTGATAGCGGGCTAGCGTATCGGCGAGGAATGTGGTGTAGGCGTGTCCGATGTGGGGCTCACCGGACGCGTAGTAGATAGGTGTGGTGAGATAGCGACGCCGCAACTCGTTCAAGACTCAGCTCCCGGCGTGAGGCGTCTCTTTCGTGTCTTCTGTCCTCGCATCCAGTCCCGTGCTGGAACCAATCTGGACCTCGGTCTTCAGGTCCTCCAGAGTCACCGTGCGGCACTCTCCGTCTTCCCCTTTCAGGGTGATCGTCTCGCCCCAGATCTCCAC
>JAHEKL010000033.1:0-2278 GCA_024638345.1 Gammaproteobacteria bacterium
TTTCTCATCCGAGCTTCCATCAGCATCCCTTTCCGATGGTCTCCTCAAGAGGCCGAGCGCTGCAATAATCGCGCCCCTCTTGCCCTGTCCCCGGCGGCTCTCCCAACGCATTGATTGTCCGAATTCCCTTTCCTTGCAGCCCCCCAGGCCGACCGGCATCTTGCCATTCGCGGCGGTGCCTGACCGGATTCGAATGAGGGAGGGTCCCGCTCGGGAACGTGTGCTGACGGGATAGATCCGCGGAGAGGAGGCAGATCCACCATACGAAGGAGTGGAGAAGAGCGATGCGATCGAACCGAATCGTCCGTGGCTTCCGGGCCTCCCGATCCGAACTCACCCGAAGTCCGTTCACGAGGCGTCCGTCCCGTTTTGGAATGATCGCCGCGCTGGGTGGGGCGGCCCTTCTCGCCTTGCCCCTGTTGCCCTCGACGTCCTTGCCCTCGCCACGGGCCCAGGCGAGTGCCCAGCAGGCTCCACCCCTCACGTCGGAGGCCGAGTACGAACGGTGGCAGACGGAGCTGTCCAACTGGGGCCGGTGGGGACCGGACGACGAGCTCGGGGCTCTCAATCTCATTACGCCCTCGAAGCGCCTTGAGGCCGCCGATCTGGTACGTACGGGGATCACGGTCTCCCTGGCGCGAACGGCCGAGAGGGAGGAGAGCACGGACAATCCGTGCCCCATCCAATGGGAGATGGTGAACGCGAGTCCGGGCGGGGCCAGTGACCGCATCGCATATCCATGTATCCACGGATTGGGCACGACCCATATCGACGGGTTCGCACACCGCTTCTTCGACGGTCGGATGTGGAACGGCTATCCGGTCGAGGATCTCGTGACCATGGAGGAGGGTGCGCAGAAAAACTCCATCCTCACGATGAAGGACGGCATCGTGACCCGCGGGGTCCTCTACGATATCCCGCGGCTGAAGGAAGTCGACTATCTGGAAGCGGGAACCCGCATCACCGTGGACGATCTCGAGGCGTGGGAGGAACGGACGGGAATCCGTGTGGGCCCCGGAGATGCGATGCTGCTCCGATGGGGTCGGTGGGCAAGACGCGAGGCTGTGGGATCCTTCGATACGTGGGAGGAGGCGGCGGGTCTCGACAACACCGTCATCCCTTGGCTCAAAGCACGGGATGTGGCGATCCTGGGGTGGGAGACACCGGGATATACCCCTCGGCCCGAGGGTGACCTCCCGACGCTGGCGCTACACGACTTCGCACTGACCATGCTCGGGATCCACCTACTGGACCGGGCGGACCTGGAGGCGTTGAGCGAGATGGCCGCAGAGCAGGGACGCTGGGAGTTCATGCTGACGATCGGACCGCTTCCGATCCCGAATGGCACCGGATCGCCGGTCAACCCCATCGCGATCTTCTGACGGTCGTCAACGACATGTCGAGAGAACCGTATTCGAGTCTATTGGAGGAGGCGGTGGAGGCCTGGGAAGAGGCCCGCTCCGGGATCATCGCGGAGGCGGAGGTCATCCCCGACGGGCGCTACGGGTGGCGCCCGGTGCCCGACGCACGTAGCACGGGCGAGCTGCTACGTCACCTTCTCGAGTCGAGCCTGATGGCTACTGGGGAGCTCGCGCGGGAGGACGGCGACTTCACTCGGCAGGGCTATCCGGAATTCATCGCAGAGTACGCGGGAGACCTTCCCGTGGAGATGGAACCAGCGGATCTGCGAAAGCGGCTTCGTACCAGCTTCGAGAGCGGACGGACGGCGCTGCTCGGTCGGGGTGAGCTGCACATGCTCGAGCGAATTCGGCGTTTCGACGGCCTTCGCGGTACGAGGCTCGCGTGGTTCCAGCATCTGGTCGCTCACGAGTACTACCATCGAGGGCAAATCGCCCTCTATGCGCGGCAGATGGGGATCGTGCCCGCGCTCACCCGTAGGATCCAGGCCGGTTGATCCGTGTTCAAGCCGAGCGGCTTCGTGTCACCTCCAAACCCGCAAGAACGAGCTCCCACTGGAGCTTCATCTGGTCCAGGACCGGCATCGGCGTAATTCCGGCGGCGGCGGCCGCTCGGGTGACCGCGTCCGGATCACCCGTACGAGCCACCTCGGATCTCCACTGCGCGATCCGTTCTCTCCAGCGCTCGAGGACGGGGTCGGGCGGTCCCAGGGTCTCGCCCACCCCCGGAGTGAGGAAGTGGGGCATCTCCGAGACGAGCGGGTGACCACATACTACTCTTGCCGCAGCTGCGGCTCGATCACGACCGCCGCTCCGGACCAGGATGCGGTTGTGGAAGGCAGCATCCTCGGGCCGGGGAT
>JAHEKL010000033.1:2288-15517 GCA_024638345.1 Gammaproteobacteria bacterium
GCCGTTTCGGGATCGCCGAGCTCGAGGAAGTGCCGGCTCATGGAGATCGAGTCCGGTCGCGTGCAGAATCCCCGCTCGATCCGAACGAATCCCTTCTCTCCGTTACGCTCGACATCGTGGGGGACGTAGCCCAATTCCGCGACGAGCCTGAGAAGGCGATGCTTGAGGGCGTCGACGCGTCCCATCCACGCCGGCTCGATCAGGAACCAGGGGCCGGCGCCGAAACCCGTCCCATGCAGCGAAACATGCAGGTCAAAGGGTCTTCCAGATCCACTCCACCATTCGAACACGGCTCGATTCTCAGGTCGGGCACCCTGGTCCGACTGCCCACGGGGAAAACCGAACTCTACGTCGTCCCCGGGCAACTCCCGTACGGCTCCATGGAGGTATCTGCCCAGCTCGAAGACCGTTGCATCCTCGTCGATCCAGACCGCGTTGCGCTCTCCACCGTCCGGATTGACGTGTGGAACGATCCACCACCTGTGCCCGGACAGCCACGGGTCTGCCGGGTCGAGCATGGAGAGGTAGCCAACGAGATGGCGGAGGAGCCGAGGTCCGACAGGCTCGTCCGCATGGCAGCCGGCGAGAAGACTCACGTCCCGGGCTCCGCTCCCGAAGCGAAATCCCCGAATGGGACGGCCCTCGCGGGAGCGACCCAGGACCGGGCCTTCGTCATGCGAGACCGGGGGGCTCTCGATCAATGACTCGAATCGTTCCATACTCAAATCACATGTGGGTCTTCAGCGCGCATTCGTGAGATCAGGAGTCGCAATGTACCGCATCGCCTTGCTCCTCGTGCCGGTCCTGGCCGTCGCGTGCGGATCCGGTCCGCAGGACCATTCGGGCGTCTTCGACGGGCGCGCGGGTGACTGGGTGGATTTGAGCCACTCGTTTTCCCCGTCCACCATCTACTGGCCTACGGACACGACCGGGTTCGTGCTGACCGAGCAGGCCTACGGTCCAACCGAGGGGGGTTGGTTCTATGCATCGTACGAGTTCCAGTCCGCCGAGCACGGCGGAACTCACCTCGATGCACCGATCCATTTCTCGGAGGGACGGTGGACCAATGAGGAAATTCCGCTCTCGAGCCTCATGGGCCCGGCGGCGGTCCTCGACGTGTCGTCCCGCGCAGACCCGGATTACCTCGTAACAATCGCCGATCTCACGGAGTGGGAATCTCTGAACGGACCGCTACCAGAAGGGGGAGTCCTGCTCCTGAGGACCGACTGGAGCGCCCGCTGGAACGACCGGGCGGCCTACCTCGGCACCAGCGCCATCGGTCCCGACGCCGTGCCCGAGCTGCATTTCCCCGGTCTCGATCCAGAAGCGGCGCAGTGGCTGGTGGACAATCGAGAGATGGTGGCCGTCGGCATCGACACTCCCAGTATCGACTACGGGCAATCCGTGGACTTCCGCTCGCACGTAATCCTCTACTCCGCGAATGTGATCGGCTTCGAGAACGTCACCCAACTCAGTCGGCTGCCGGCGGTCGGTAGCTTCGTAGTCGCGCTTCCCATGAAGATCGAGGGGGGCAGCGGCGGACCACTCCGAATCGTCGCTTTCGTGCCGGCGCCATGATACCTCGGTCGGTCCAGGCCGGGTGCTTCCATGACGCGTCGCCGCAAGCCTGCCCGGCTTGTCGAATCGCCCGGTTTCAAGGGGCCGAGAGCCTTGCCGCGGACAGCGCTCGGGCCCATTCTAAAATGATTGATCGTACCGTATGGAGACGTCCTCGGAGGAGCGTGCGATGAACGTCCGAAACCTGCTGCCAGCGGTCAGCCTGGTCCTGATGGCTCCCGCCGCCCTGAGTGCCCAGTACCCGGCGAGAGACGGCACCGTGGCGAACATCGAGCCGTATTCCTTCGCGGCCGAGGACTTCGGAATCGACCCCGCCACGGTCACCTTCACGAAGGACATCGCGCCCATTCTGCAAAGGAGTTGCCAGAACTGCCACCGGCCCGGTGGCGGAGCGCCGATGTCGCTCGTGACCTATGACGAAGTGCGGCCCTGGGCCCCGATGATCGAGTACCGGACGGCAATCCGCGACCGAATGGGCGCGATGCCTCCCTTCTTCCTCGAGAAAGGGATCGGGATTCAGGAGTTCAAGAACGATCCTTCCTTGAGCGACGAAGAGCTGGCCAAGATTCAGGCATGGGTGGACCAGGGTGCCCCGAGGGGGGATCCGGCCGACCTGCCGACGCCTCGGGACTTCTCGGAAGAGGGCACATGGACCTTGGGCGAACCGGACCTGGTCGTACGGTCTCCTGTCATGACCATGCCCGCGGTCGGGCCGGACCGTTGGGGTGATATCGGAATCGTTCCGACCGGTCTGACCGAGGATCGTTATGTGCAGTCGGTGGAGATCCGAGAGGTAAACGACATTCCGGCGGATGTGGAGCCGACCACGGTCGGCGGTCGCTACATCTTCCATCACATGACCTATTCCAGCGGCGTGCTGAACCCAGACGGGACGGAGATCATCGAGGATACGCGACAGGGTTGGCCCATTCACGAGGTCGGGCGCAATCCGGACATCTTCCTCAATGGCGTAGGCATGCTCCTGCAGGCCAACTCCGCGCTCCATCTGCGTGCGTCCCACCTCCACGCAACCGGCTGGAGGGAGACGACCGGCCAACTCGAGTTCGGGTATCGGTTCTTCCCGAAGGGCTACGAGCCGCAGTACCGACGATCCGGCGGTACCGGTGGGAACGGTATCGACATCGATGTCAAGCCGAATCAGGCTGGTCAGGAGTTCCACATGTATCGGGTGCTCAGCGACCACACGATGATCATGGCGTTCGAGCCGCATCTGCATGCGCCCGGCGTGCGGATGTGCCTGGAAGCGATCTGGGGGATCAACCGGTTCACCCTGAATTGCGTCGGCTACGACCACAACTGGGTCAAGCAGTACGTCTACGCTGAGGATGCAGCGCCACTGCTGCCCAAAGGCACGATCCTTCACATCACCGGTTTCGTCGACACCACGTCCCAGAACCCCAACCTCGCGGACACGCGGAACTGGGCCGGTGGAGGCCGCCGATCCGTCTCCAACATGTTCATCGACCTCGGACAGTCCGTCCGGCTGACCGAGGAGCAGTTCCAGGCCAAGATGGAGGAGCGGAGGACCAAGCTGGGCGATCGAAACGCCTACGACATCGGATGCCCACTGTGTTGGGCTCCGGTGATCGAGATGGAGGACGCGGCCGCGGGGGGCGACAGCCAGTGATCGATCGCGGAACGCGAACCCGGCTGCGCTGGGGGTCGCTCTTGGTGTGGATGGTTCTGGTAACGGGCGCCCAGGCCGTCTCGGCTCAGGATCCGACCGGACGGATGATGCACATGAGGGGTCAGATCGTCTCCCCCGCATACGAGGGGTGGTGGCCCAACGAGGATGGGTCGTTCACGATGTGGTTCGGATACATGAACTCCAACTGGGAACAGGAGTTCGATATTCCGGTCGGTCCCGCGAACTACTTCTCTCTGAGTGAGGCCGGCGGGCTGGATGACCTAGAGCTCGACGCGTATGAGGTGGGTATCGCCGATCAGGGTCAGCCGGCCCATTTCTACCCGAGACGCAACCCGTTCCTTTTCACGGTCCAGGTGCCCGCGGACTTCGGAGACAAAGAATGGGTCTGGACCGTGAAGACGCAGGGAGAGACGAACCGCGCCTACGGGCTCCTCGCCCCCGATTACCGGATGGATCCGCAGGTGATGTCGACGGAAGTCGGGGGCAACTTCGGGAGCTTGGATGATCGCCTACGTACGAACCTCCCTCCGGGCTTGGACGTGGAGGGAGACCCCCACCGGACCGTGAAGGTGGGGGAACCCCTGCAGATCGTGGCCTTCGCAGACGATCCTGACGACTATCCGGCCCGGAGGGAGGACAGGGGAGCTCTACCGATGACGTTGGAAGACCTCTACAGCGTTCCCTCGGGCTCGACGGTTCAAGGCGCGCCGGGCCTCAGGTTCTCCTGGATGGTCTACCGCGGCCCCGCACGCCACGTTCGATTCGATCCCACACAGAGGAAGACGTGGATGGACTCGCGGGTGTGGGGGAACTCACCTTGGTCGCCTCCCCGACACATTCCCGAGCCTCCCGAGGACGGGAGGTGGGTGGTCAATGTGACGTTCGATGAGCCCGGAGAGTACGTGCTCCGTGGAGTCGCCAGCGACGGTTCCCACTTCAGCTACGAGAACGTGACGGTCCGCGTGACGCGTTGACGGGATTGACCTCCGTCCGTCGCGTGGCCCGTCTCTTCGCTCTCCTAAGCCTCCCCTTGATGACCCCCGGCATGGGTTCCGGACAACAGTCCGACCGCCCCAGAGCCCGAGATCTCGGGATCATCGTCGGGGTCTTCGATCCCGGTATCGAGAACGCGATCACCGACGTCTCCGGAGTCCGCGTAGGTCACACCACGGTGATCGAGCCGCCGGACATCCGGACCGGCGTCACCGCCATCCTTCCTCACGACGAAAACCCCTTTCTGTCCCGCGTTCCGGGCGCCGTACACGTCGCGAACGGCTTCGGAAAGCTCCTCGGGGTCACGCAGATCCGAGAGTTGGGGGAGATCGAGACCCCCATTCTCCTGACCTGCACACTGTGTGTCTGGAAGGCGGCCGACGCGATGGTCGACTGGATGCTGACGCAGCAGGGAATGGAGGATGTGCAGTCCATCAACCCCGTCGTTGGCGAGACGAATGATGGCGGTCTGAACGATATCCGTTCTCGCCCTATCCGACCGGAGCACGTCGTAGCGGCGCTCGAGGCTGCGACGGACGGACCGGTCGAGGAGGGGGCGGTGGGAGGTGGGGCGGGAACCGAGACCTTCGGATGGAAGGGCGGTATCGGCACCAGCAGTCGGGTCCTTCCCGCCAGTCTCGGGGGATACACGGTCGGCGTCCTCGTACAAACGAACTTCGGTGGCATCTTGCAGATCAATGGTGCGCCGGTCGGGATCGAGCTCGGCCGCTACTCGTTCTCGGAGCAGGTCTCGCGGGATCAGCCTTTCGACGCGAACGACGTCCAGCAGGGAGGCTCAATCATGATGGTCGTCGCTACCGACGCTCCGGTGTCCGATCGCAACCTGGAGCGAATCGCGCTACGGGCTGTGATGGGGCTGTCCCGAACAGGGTCGTATGCCAGCAATGGGTCCGGTGACTACGTCATCGCCTTCTCGACGGCCCCGGCCGTTCGCCGCTCGAGAGAGGGTGACGTTCGCTCCTTGGAAGACCTCGCCAACCCGAGCGTGAGCCCTCTCTTCCAGGCGACGATCGAGGCCACGGAGGAGGCCATCTACAACTCGATCCTGAAGGCGGAGACGGTGACGAGCAACGGCAGGACCGTCGAGGCCCTTCCGATTGCCGAGACCATGGAGATCTTGGAGCGACACGGCGCGATCCGCTGAGGCTCGGATGGACTCCGGGGTCGCCGCCGTTCCCTAGTTTGGCTCCGCCGACGCCCGGTGGCGACTGACCCTGACCTCGAATCGGCGCGGTTCGACCGAAGTGGGGGGACCGTCGAAATACGCGGTAGCGGTGAGGCGTGAACCTGCAGGCACGAGCACAGGTTCCTGCAGGATGTAGGGAGTCGGCCAATCCAGCGGGATGTCCCGGGCGAAGAGAAGGATCTCGCTCCCTCCGTCCGGCCGGCGTGCCGTGACCTCGAGTGAGCGGATACCGGGATCGAATCGGGGGAGCAGGGACCAGATCACCGTATCATGGCCGATCGGCCCCTCGGCTCGAATCACTCCCACGGCCGATCCCCGCAGGTCTCCGGCCCCTTGGAGTAACAGGTCGGGCTCCGTCAGCGCCCCTTCGTCGGCTGGCGATGCGAAGAACAAGCCCAGGGTGCCGACTTCACCCGTCCCCGCGTACGATCCTGCGTAACGGACCTCGGCCACGATTCTGCTCTCCGCGGTCAGGGTCTGTACGCGGCCACTGGGCAGCTCCACGAAACCATGCCACGGGGTCCAGCTTCCCAGCCAGTTCCCGCCGTCCTCGAGAAATAGATCGACAGCCCTGAGCTCTCCGTGCCCACTCGGCTGAAACTCGACAGCCCGCACTCGACGATCACCGTCGAGGCCGACTTCGACCACGATCCGTTCACGATCTGCCAGCGGCACGGTGGATCGGAGTGAAAGGGTCTGGTCCGGTGGTCCGAGCTTCCACTCGTCGGTTGTGCCGGGGCTCGCCTGGAGCGGGGCGGGTGCCACGGAATCCGTGACGTTGAGGAAGACCTCTCCGTCGTTTCGGGGCCCCAACCCCTCGACCCACGAAACGATGAACTGCATCTCGCGCGTGGTGAGACGGTTGTGGTTGGAGAATCGCTCATAGCCCGCGACCGCCGCCCAAGGGGGCATGTGCCGGGTCGATACCGCCCTCAGGATCGACTCCCTGGCGAGCCACACCTGCTCGTACGTTGTAAGCGAGAACGCCGGTCCCGGCTCGACATGACACGAGACACAGTGATCGTTCAGGATACGGACGATCTCACGGTCGAATACAACCGTGTTCGTCGTGGTGACGTGGGTCAGCCCGACTCCGGGCCATAGGATCCATCCCAGGACCGCCGTTCCCGCTAGGAGCCCCCAAGCGCGGTTCATGAGTCGATCATCCGGAGCCTTCCACACTGAACGTGTAGGAGAACGTGTGGATCTGGTCGTCTCGTCGAAACTGGCTCCAGGCTCGGTACAGACCTGGCTTCGGCATGCGGCCCTCGAACGTGACTTCGGGCCCCCCACGCAGGGTCGAGCGATCCACTCCCATGGGGAGCATCAGCGCGACCGGTCCCGTTTCCTCGTCCGATCTCGCCGGGTCGAGGGGGTGAGAGTGGACGTAGTCGACCAAATCCTCACTCATGATCAGGATGTGACCGAAAGACCCCAGGTAGGGTTGGAGGTCGGTCACGAGGCGTCCCGTGTCCGCGTCCCGCAGCGTGAACGTGAGGTGGGCGTAGAGTCCAGAGAGGAAGGTCGCCGGGTCGGTCGAGACGGTGGCCGTCAGATCGCCCGACGTCAGAGTGGCGTCCGGGCTGGGGCTCAAGCGTGCACCGTCGTCGATCAGATCGCCCTCGTATCCCGCGGTCACCAACGGGTGTGCGAGGAACTGTGCGGACCCCCCGTTCGGGACGAAGTCGGAGAGGAGTTTGTAGTACCCGGGGCGAGGCAGAGTGACGTCGATCGACCAAGAGCGATCAGGGCTCTGGGTCGGATGGAGGTGCTCGAAGTGCTCCATGTCCTGACTGATCAGGAACAGATGGTACGGCTGGTCGTGAACCGTGATCAGCTCGGTGACCTCCTCTCCGGTTCCCGGATGGAAGATCCGGAATCGCAGACTCGTCGGCTGGCCGACCCGCGGAACGGAGGGAGTCACGTCGAGCCGAAGCTCGTAGTCGCGGGGGTCGTAGGGATTCGCCCGAACGAGGGTCATCCCGTCACGTGGACAGGCCCCCGCCGAGGACGAGGTGTAGTCCGGATGAATCGGGCAGACGAAGGCGACGACCTCGGATGGATCTAGGATGGGCGGACCCAGCGTGACCACGTCCATGACGTGCGGGACCGTCCGTCTCGAGAGCCCGAAGCCGATGGAGAGAGCCAGGAGGCATACCAGAGCGATCCCGAAGGACAACCTCGACCTCATGGGCGGTGGCCTCTAACGGTGCGGGCTGGTCGCATTCCCTTCGTAGGTCCCCGAGCCGGGCCCCGGCAGCTCATCGCTCCGGGGACCGGTGTAGCGGGCTACGTGGAGTCCCGTGTCGCTGTCGGTCCAATAGATGAGCCCGTCTTTGAAGACGGGATAGCTGCGAGTCACTCCGTGGGGCAAAGTGAGCGCGTGACCAACCTCGCGCGGACTGTAGGGATTGGAGATGTCGATCGCCCTCAATCCGTGTCCATACCAGCTGGTGAAGACGAGGTTCTGGAACACCGTGGGATTGTGGTTCTGCTGCGGGACGCTGCGCCTTGGATCACCGCTCGGCTCGGTGATGGCCTGCGTAAGGCACTCGTCCATTCGATTGTCCGGGATCGCGAAAGCTCCGACCATGACCGGTGTGGCCTCCGATTCGACGGAGGCGATTCGCGCATGCATGAGGGGGCAGCCGGAGTTCTCGTCGCTCAGCCACACGTAGGCCGGGCGTCCGGCCGCATTTCCTCTCACTCGCGCGGGTCGGTCGGGAACGAAGACCGCGCTGTGGATTCCAGTCGGCAGCGAGCTGAAGGGTGGATGCACGTCCAAGCGCGAGCGTGTCATGAGGACGAGGTAGCGGGAGGCCTTGGCCGGCTCGGGGGCGGCGGATCGAAGGAACACCTGCAGGCCGGGGTCGTCGTTCACGACCATATGCAGGCAGTCCTCTGCAAGCTCGGGGATTCGTGCGGAATCGATGACTCCGCCCGTGGAGACCAGTGTCGACCGGGCATTGCAGTCCGCAGTTCCTTGGGCCAGATCGTCGTTTCGATTCCGCGCGATACCGGCCGAGTTGAGCACGTAGAATCCCGCGTTTCCCCCAGCCACATAGACCCGCTCTCCGTCATCGGAGATGGACAGCGAATGCAGCATGTTGTTCTGGCGTTCCTGATTGTTTCCCGGTCGACCGGAGCGATTCTCCGAATCGCTGAAATCGGCGAATCGCCCGTCGGCGAAGAGCCCGGTGGCGTCGGGCCGCTCATTAATCGGCGGGCCTCCTACGTCCGCGAGGCTGAATCCCGCAAGAACGGGTGGCTTGCTCAGCATCCGCCCCGTATCCTCGTCCGTGATTCCCAGGACGATGGCATCCGGTATGGTCCGATCGGATTCTGTGGGGTCGGGCAGCCCCCCCCCAGAGAACATTGCGACGTAGGCCAGAATCCGGTTGGGGTTCGCCGGATCGTGCCACAGGAAGAACTCGTGTGAAGGGCCGCTGAAGTCGTGGGTCTCGCTCTGCCCCGTCGGAAGACAGGACTCCATGTCGATCTCGTAGGTCTCCAGCACCCCGGCGGTGCGGGTCCCGGCGTTTCGCACCAGTATCTGCCGGTCTTCCCCCGCCGATGTGGTATAGATCAGGGAACGCAGCTCCCGGTCGTCGAACCCTTCGTTTCCGATCGCCTTGGCCGGGATCTCACCCACCTGGAGAGGCGGAGATTCGGTCGGATCCGGCTGGATTCGATAGATGTTGATGGCGTGGGTCGCGCCTGGCCCGTTGCGGTGGCCCACATATAGACATCTACCGGCGACGCCCAGCCCTCGTGCGTCGCCCGCCCCGTCCAGATCCCCATCCCTCCATGCGCCAGTCGTCGGATCCCGCTCCGACCGAAGAGTCAGCACCCAATGGATGTGCTCGAAGTTTCGGAATAGGTGGAGTTCCTCCTCCAGGGTCGCGAATCCCGACCGGGCTTCCTCCTCCGAGGAAAAGGGATCGATCTCTCCATCCGCTCCGACGCGAACGGAGGGCATGAGCCCGATCGGAGTGTCGAAGGTGCTCGGCTGACAGCCCGCCGGATCGTCGGAGTAGTCGACACATGGACCCCCGGCGCCGCCGTCGGAGGCTGCCCCGAGGCCACCCGAGGAGCCGTCGCTGCTCATGCAGCCCGTGAGCGCCCACAAGCAGGCCGTCGCGCTCGCGAGCCCACGGCGAACATCGAGACGTGTCGGACGTCTGGAGGGGCTCCGGCGACGCATAGCGCGGTCGTGGATCGTCATCGGGGTGTCCGGAAGAGATGGAGAGCCCCTGAGGGCCGGGGCTAGCGATGTTAGGATGGAGTTGCTGCGGCTGCAACAGATGGGGAGGTCCTCGGGGTCGAGGCGGCTCCGGATTCTCTGGCGCGCCCAATCCCGCGCTTCCAGATTAGGGTCTTTTGCACCGGAGCGTCTGGTTGTCTTGGAGGGTTCCATCCACGATGGGTCGAGCTAGGTCCAGCCGAGTGAGATCATGAGCGCGGGCCTCCCTTGAGTCTTACCTCCCAAGCTTCGCGCGCAGGCCGAAGGCGAATCCTCCATCTGGCCTGGCCGATCGTCGTGGCCAACTCCGCGGTCCCTCTTCTCGGCATCGCCGACACCGCGGTAATCGGAAACACCGGAGCCGTTGTGGACCTCGGCGCGATCGCACTCGGGGCGCTGATCTTCAATTTCCTCTACTGGAGCTTCGGGTTCCTGAGGATGGGAACGACCGGCTTCACCGCCCAAGCTTCAGGGGCGGGCGATGAGGAGGAGGTGCGGGCTACGCTCGGCCGGGCGCTGCTCATGGCTGCGGGCATCGGCGTGATGCTCGTGATCCTCCAAGTCCCGATCACGTGGCTCGCGCTGGAGTTGCTGGCCGCGACTCCGGAGACGGAGGAGCTCGCTCGCGCCTACGTCTTGATTCGAATCTGGGGAGCACCGGCCAGTCTCGGTGTGTTCGCGATTCTGGGCACGTTCGTGGGTCTCGGTCGCACGGATGTGTTGCTCAAGACCCAGCTCTTCCTGAACGGACTGAACCTGGTCCTGGACATCCTACTGGGTGGCGTGTTCGGGTTGGGGGTCAGGGGGATCGCGCTGGGGACGGCGATTGCCGAGTGGGCGACGCTGGGACTGGCCTTCCTATTCGTACGGACAATCCTGAGCGAGCGCGCCGGAGAGGGTGTTCCTTTCTGGTCCTGGGCTCAGATCCGTGATTCTCGAAAAGTCGTTCAGACGCTCGGCGCGAACTGGGATATCATGCTCCGGACCCTCCTTCTGCTCTTGGGATTCGGGTGGTTCACCAATCTGGGTGCGCAGCTGGGTGACGTGACGCTCGCCGCAAACCACGTGCTCCTGCAGCTCGTGACGCTGAGCGCCTACCTCCTCGACGGATTTGCGAACGCGACCGAGATCCTGGTTGGACGCGCGGTGGGGGCGAAAGAGAGAGGTGCCTTCGATCAGGCCGTGCGCTCGGCAACGGAGCTGGCCGGATTGAGTGCCCTCGGACTCGCCATGGGGGTGTTGGTCTTCGGTCCCTCGGCCGTCGCCGTTCTAACCGATTTGACCCCAGTTCGAGACATGGCGGTCCGGTTCATGCCATGGACCGCAGCCTACGTAGCTGCATCCTTCGCGGCATTTCAGCTGGACGGCATCTTCATCGGTGCCACGGCTACGAGGGACATGCGGAACGCGAGCGTCCTCTCCCTCCTCTCATTCCTCGCGTTCTCGCTTCTGCTGACGCCCAGGTTCGAGAACACCGGTCTTTGGGCCGCTTTCGTGCTCTTCGTGGTCGCCAGGGCGGTGAGCCTGGGGGTCCGATATCCGCGGGTCCGCGCTTCGGTGGGTCGAGCTCGCGAGGCGGCCACCTGAGCCGGGAGCCCTCACGCTCTCGGCCGAGTCCCGGGTCGCGAGCACGCCCGCCGGGCGAGTTTACCGGTGTGCCGGGAATATGTCCGCAGCCCCGAGGCACGCGCGCAACACCCTTCTTCAGGACGACGTGATGTAACGTGCTATCGGGCAATGGTTTGACAGACCCGTTGGAATCATTGGCATCCCCGTTGCTCTTAATCCGGTCGGACCACCCCAAACGTCATGATTCACCAGCACAACAGTGGAGGAGGAGCGATATGAAACGCAGCATTGGCTCTGGCACCCGTTGGATCGGGCTCCTGGCGGGGCTCGTCGTACTCGGCGGCTGTGCGCACGTGAACGAGGAGACCCTGGCCTCCGAGATGGACATGCTGCGCCAGGAGATGCGGACGCAGGACGAGGCGGTCGAGGAGCGAGTGACCGACCGCATGGACGACCGAATCTCGGATCTCGAGGAGCAGATGAATCGCCGACTCGCGTCGCTCGAGTCCGCGCTCGACGCTCTCCGCGGTGACTTCGAGGTGACGGTTGAGCGGATGGAGTCCGCGATCCGGTTCAACACCCCGATCCACTTCGCGTTCGACGACGACACCGTCCGTCCCGAGGATCGGGAACTGCTCGACCGATTCGCCGACGTCGTGGCGGCCTACTACGAGCACGCGGTCATCACGGTGGAGGGATTCACCGATCCGTCGGGCAGCGCCGAGTACAATCTTCGGCTCGGTCAGCGTAGAGCCGACTCGGTGAAGGGGTATCTCGAAGGCGCCGGGATCCCTGTAGACCGTATGAGGGCCGTCAGCTACGGCGAGGCCTCCGAGCGCCAGATCACTCCGGACTCGCAAGGCCCGGGAATGAACGGCTGGCAGAACCGGCGCGTCGCGATGGTCATCGACTTCAACGAGCCAGTGGATGGACCGCCGATCGCTCAGTAGACCGGAGCCCGGCTTGGACTCCGAGACCTCCCACATGTGGATCCGTGGGAGTGTTCTCGGGTGAAAGGGAGGAGATAGAAGTCCTCTTCTGATTGCGCACATCTGATAGGTGGACCGAGCGATGAGGATCACCACGCGAGTGTCGACCGGCCTCTTCCTCATGGCCGGAGTCCTCATCGCCGGTCTCACCTATCAGCTTTCACAAGTCGAGCGCCTGCAGCGAATCAACCGCGAGGTTTCGCTGATCAAGATGGAAAGCGCTCGTATCTCCCTTCGCCTTCTGCAGGCCCTGGACGGTGTCCAGGAGTTCTCCGCCAAGTACGAGATCCTGCCCGACTCGGTGTACCGAACTCAGTGGAGCGAGTGGGAGCGAGCGGTCGACGAGGATCTCGCGCTACTGGCTTCCGTGGGTCTCGCAGACGAGGAAGAGGACGTTCGGCTTCGGATCGAGCGCGGTTGGAGCGCTTATCGTAGGGCGGCTTTGCCACCCGCCGGGACACTACAGGTCGCCGAGCCTGAATACTTCCCGCGGATCCAGGGAATTCTGACCGGACTGCGATCGGAGGTCGAAGAGCTGATCGCGGTGAACGAGGCGGTCGTCTCCCAGCAGGCGATCTCCTCCGCCGAGGCGACCGATCGGGCCAGCGCGGTGGCATGGCTGACGGCTACCTTGGCCCTCATTCTGGCAGGGCTTTTGAGCTTCCTGACCTATCGATCTATTTCCGGCCCGCTGAGAAGGCTGACTGGAGGCACCCGCGAGATCGCGCGCGGACGCTTCGACCATCGACTCGACATCAAGGGGCCGACCGAGCTGTCGAGTCTGGCCCGGGACTTCGACCAGATGGCCGCCCGGCTGGACGAGCTCGACAACCTCAAGCGGGATTTCGTTTCGCACGTGTCGCACGAGCTCAAGACTCCCCTGGCGGCCATACAGGAAACGATCGAGGTCCTGCTCGAAGAGATTCCCGGTCCGCTCACACGAAAGCAGGCCCATCTGCTGGAGCTGTCCCGTTCGAGCTC
>JAHEKL010000260.1 GCA_024638345.1 Gammaproteobacteria bacterium
TCGACCTCAAATACGGGATCACCCCGAGCCTGAATCTCGATCTGACCTTCAACACGGATTTCGCGCAGGCGGAAGTCGACAACGAGCAGGTGAACCTCACGCGGTTTCCTCTCTTCTTTCCCGAGAAGCGGGATTTCTTCCTCGAGAATGCCGGTCAGTTCAATGTCGGCACGACCGGGTCGGGCCAGCGCGCCGACCTCTTCTTCACCCGCCAGATCGGACTCAATGACAGCGGAGACCAGGTCCCGATCGTGGCGGGGGCGCGCATGACCGGAAAGGTGGGTCAGAACAACATCGCCTTCATGGACATTCAGACCGACGACGCCTTCGGCGAACCCGGAGAGAACTTCTTGGTGGCGCGCTACAGCCGGGACATTCTGAGCCGCTCCAAGGTGGGAGGAATCGTCGTCAACCGGCAGGCGTCGACCGGGGGAGACTACAACCGCACCTACGCCGCGGACGCCGCGTTCGCCTTCGGGCCGAGCCTGAGGATCAACGGGTTCATGGCCCAGACCGAGACCCCGGGAATCTCTTCTGGGGAGCGCGCGGGGTATTTCCGGGCGCACTGGCTGAGCGACGCCTGGGACATCTATCTGGACCACGTCGACCTGGGAGACAACTTCAACGCCGGTGTCGGCTTCGTGCCACGAGTCGGCGTGCAATCGACCAAGCTGCACATCAATCGGACCCCGCGACCCGGTCGATGGGGGATTCGGGTAATGACGCCGATGTGGCACGTGGTCTATACGACCGACCAGGCCGGACGGCTCGTGTACCGAGAGCTGCATCACATGATCCGGGTCACCTTCGAGAACAGCGCGAACTTCACCCTCATCTACAACAAGAACTTCGAGCGGCTGGACGAGCCGTTCCGCGTGCGATCAGGAATCGTGATCGAGCCCGGGGATTTCCACTTCTACGACCTGCGGATCGGCTTCGACAGCAATCCCTCCCGGCGGATCAGCTATGGTGTCTTGTACAACCCTCAAGGCTTCTATGATGGAGACCGGAAGGATCTGCGGCTGACACTCGGATCGCGGATCACGTCCAAGTTCTCGGCCGAAGCGGGCTACGCCAGGAACGACGTGACGAACCTGTCGGCCGGCGATTTCGTCACCGAGCTGGGCTCACTCAGGGTCGACTATACGTTCTCGCCCACTCTGAGCCTCCGAACGCTGACGCAGTACAATTCGTCGTCCGAGCAGTGGAGCACCAGCGCGCGCTTGCGGTACATCTATCGCCCGGGCAGCGATATCTACGTCGTGTACGACGAGGTGCGTCGCGACATCAATGGTATTCCCATCGCAGAGGAGTTCCGCGACCGTCGGCTCATCATCAAGGCGACTTATCTGTTGTCGCTATAGCCGACCCGTCGGGAATCCTGACCCTTGCTGGGGGGCGTCTCCCGAGCGCAGGCTCGGTGGCCTTCCCGTCGCTCTGGGTCCGGCTTGAGCTCGTGGATCGAAGGAGCGGATAGCCCAGCGACTCGAGATCCAGGGCACACAGCTCTGCGAGGCGCTGGTTGCTCCGCCGATATCTTTCGATCTGCTCTTCAGGAAGGAAACGAAGCCAGCTCTTCTTGGGGGAGGACGCGCCCCAGGGGCTCTGCGTCGCCTTCAGCAGATAGCGGATGAAGGCCACCCCGGGGATCCAACGAGCAGGGGAGGAGTTGAATCGACTTCTGCGGAAGAGTCGGTTCCATCGTCGAAGGACATCGAGCCTCCAACCATCGAGCGACCGATTTCGTCGTCGCACACTACAGGTGCCGTCGAAGCTTCCGCCTACGAAGGCGGCGATCGTCCTGCCCGCCTCCGCCTGGTCTTCGGCCAATCGCTCATACGGCAGCACCAGGATCTGGTCGGATCCGAGTAGGTCGACATATGTCTGCACCAGCCGATCGTACTCCAGGTACTCGGGAGCGAAGGCACCGTCCGCCGATCCCGCGGCGAGAAACGACCGCGGCGACTCGGTGCCACCCTGTCGCACGTACTGTGCGTAGACGGACCTCAGCATTTGACCTTGCTTGCGAATGCAGATCACGACCCGGCATTCGCTCCATAGCTCCGCAATTCGCCGCGCGGTCTCCAGCCCCGTACCGATCGGATCGTCCCACAGCCGACCGCCGAGGGCTTCCCTCGAGAGAAGCACGTTTCGATGTGTGAGCTCCAATTCAGTGAGGAGCGCGCGCACCGGGCCGGGACGGTATGCGGCCGCGGGCGCGCCGGCGAGATGTCGCAGGGCTTCA
Source organism: Gammaproteobacteria bacterium (assembly GCA_024638345.1). Classification (GTDB taxonomy): domain Bacteria; phylum Gemmatimonadota; class Gemmatimonadetes; order Longimicrobiales; family Gaopeijiaceae; genus JAAXGI01. The sequence goes on from JAHEKL010000260.1 coordinate 2,246, forward strand.
GCGCATTCGCCCACTCCCCCGCTGGCGACGAAGCACTCGCGGTAGAGCGGAAAGACTTCCTTCTGCAGGTAAGTCGAGCCGGTCTTATGCAGTCCGATGTGGAAACTGATCATCGAGAAGCGGGGCCTGATCCGAGCCCGCGTGAGAGAGGGCGAAGAGTCAGCGACTCGGGCGGGTGAAAGGTAAGACTACGCCTTCAGTCTTGCGAGAATACGCCGCCATCGGGTTAGCGCGAGAGGTTGAGCCCAACCCCTACGTAGCGGATGTCCTCCCGGTAGAACTGCCCGTAGGGCGCCACACCATCGTAGAACTCCGCCATCAGGCTGATGACCCGGGGCGGATGTCCGGGACTCGGGATGCGAGCGATCTCGACTCCGGCCCGGGCGCTCCATGCCAACTCCCACTCCACTTCCTCGACCGCCTTTAAATCGAACGCCGCCAGGAGGCGTCCCTGACCCAAGACGGCTGGTCGCAGCTCCACTCCGACATGAGCCAGGTGCGGGACCAGGTCCTCGGGAGCTCTCCGAAAGAAGGCCTCTCCTCCTCCGTAGAAACGCAAAGCGCCGACCTCTTGAGAGAGGATGAGTTCGACGGACTCGAACGAGAGATTGATGCGCTCCGGCTGACGAGACAGTAGAAACTCGTCGCCGAGATGGGAGCTCTGGTGGTAGACGCGCAGTCGGGTGCTGAATCCGCCTCTCCTATAGGTCAGCGGGAATCCGACGAGGTAGTCGGCATTGATGAGATCGAAGGAAGTAGCGTCCAAGTTGAACTGCGTGAAGACCGCCGCTCCGAGGCTGAGCTGAATCCCATCTCCCGCAGCGTTTCCGGCACTCCGGAAGATCGCGAAACTGTCGCCCAGACCCACGGCTCCGATATTCGTCTTGGCTCCCGGCTCCGGGTCTGCGATGGTCGCGAAGTCGCCGCGGAGGTAGCTGACGAAAGAGCGCTCCTCTTTGGGGTCCGCCGCCAGCGGACAGAAGATCTGGCCCTCTGGTAGCCAGATCCAGCCGGTGCGCTCGTCCGTGTGGACTCCCGCCCCGCATCGGGAGCTGAACCCTTCTTGGGCGGAGGCGTTCGTCGCGGTAAGCGCCACGAGGAAGAGTAGGGAGGGAAGGATCGTCGGTCGCTTGGCAGTCATCGGCAGTTCGACTCTCGCGGCTTGGCGTCTTGTTCGGGGCACGGTTCGTGCGGCTTGTAGAGCTTCACAGCTCCGCCCCCCTGGACGGGCGCTCGACGGTAGATTGACAGGCAGCAGTCGGCAAGGGCGGTCATGGTGAATTGACAGAGAGCCCGACGACCACTTCCGCCGGGCGATGGAAGAACCGAGGTCCCGAGGAATGGACTACGAGCTGGTCCCGTATGCGCCTCAATACCACGGCCATGTGGTCGAGCTTCAACGCCACCTCTGGTCTCCCAGCCCGGACGTCAACGCCGAGTACTTCCGGTGGAAGTACGAGGAGAATCCATACGTAGCCGAACCCATCGCAGCACTCGCTCTTCATGGGGACCGGCTGGTCGCCATGCGAGGGTTCTGGGGAGCGGGATGGGAGGAGGTCTCCGGCGGCCCCCGTCACATCGTTC
>JAHEKL010000261.1 GCA_024638345.1 Gammaproteobacteria bacterium
TGCTCTGAACCGCAGTGCTGAGGATTACGTCGTCGTCGATCGGAGACGTCGAAGCCAGGCGCGAGTCCTCCTGCGCCTGCCTCGACAACTCGTACTCGGTCTTCTGCATCGAGAATCCCAGCGCACTCGACGCCTGGAGAATCCGACCGTCTTCGTCGACCCAGCTCTCCACCCGGATGCCACCGAAGACTTCCGCGATCTTCCATGCTGGCACCGAATCGGTCCTCGCGGACTCCCAGCGACCCCGCTCGTTGATCGCGGCGGAGTCGGTGACGAAGATCGTGTCGTGCTCGATGATGTCGACCTCCACGCTACGCGTGCTCAGGCTCGTCGGATCGAACACCGGCAGCCGCACGGTCTGTCCAACCTCGAGGTGCCCACCCATGGCGACGCGGATCGGGACGACATTCGACATGACGGGAGGCTGCTCGAGACGGAAGCTGAGGTTCTGCTCGCTGCCCGCCGACACGATGCGCACCTCCAGGGTCGTGTCGGGACGAAGCTCGCCGCTGGCCTCGAACCGCCCCACTTCACTATCGAGTGTGAACGTGAAGTTCTGCATGACCAGGGAGGGGCTGAGCTTGACCCGGGTCCTAGCGACCGCGGTGCCGGTCTGGCCGAGGGCCGGGAGCTCGAGGTTCATCTGGTCTTCCAGCTCGAAGCCGTCCGGAAGCGTATCCAAGCGGGAAGTGGCCTGGCCAACCGTACGGTCACCCATGGTCAGCGTGTAGAAGTTGATGCCGGGTGCGAGACTGAGCGCCGCATCTGCGAGGCGGGCCAGTTCGGGTTGGAAGAACTCGTCCCGCGCCTTCCAGCCGACCATCGCGATCCAGATGACGATGATGGCCGTGCCGAGTACACGTTTACCCATGTCGCTCCTCCCCCACTGGTGCCCGCCCCTGCTACCCGGCGGTCCGATCCCGAGTCATTTCACCCACGAGTTGGTTGAATAGATCCGCCTCGTACTCGGACGAAACCACGATGGTAAGGTCGAGGGGAGGCCTCGCCTCGTCCAGATGATTGAAGAGGATCTCCACCAGGGCCCGCGCGGACACCTCCGGCTCTATGAGACCGACGCCGATCCCGAGTGCCGGAACCGCGAGCGACTCCAGTCCCCAGTCGGAGGCTCTGCGAAGACCGTTCTGCAGAGCCTTCTGGATCGTGGCCGAGGTCTGCGGCTCCTCGTCGGACATGACCACCACATGGATCAGGAAATCTGCCGGCAGCTCGCCAGCAGGCGAGAGTACCGCCCCTCCGACCGGGAGCGCTCCACTCTTGTGGAGCCGCTCCTGCACCTCCTCACCCGCCACGATCAGCAAATCCCGCGACGCAGCGTTCACGGGACTCAGATCGGAGCGTACGGCGCGCACGACGGCCTCCGCGACAACGTCCGCGAGGTTCTCCTGAGCCACCCGGATCATGAGACCTGGAGCGCGCGGGCTCGCCGATACATCTCCTCAGCCTCGTCGTGGAGGCTCTTGCGATCGTACAAGTGGCCCAGGGTGTAGAACGGCCTGGGATCGGTCGGCATGAGCTCTGCGGCGCGCTCCATGAGCATTTCCGCATCGTCGAAGCGTCCGACGCGATTGAGGGCCTCGGCCCGGTAATAGAAGGCCGGACCGTTCTCCGGGTCGTTGTCACACACCCAGCGCAGCTCCGACTCGCACTGGGGGTATAGACCCCGGCGGAACGTGAGAACCCCGAGGGCGAACCTCGCGCCCACGTCGTCGGGCTCGAGTCGGAGGGCACGACGCAGCACCGCTTCGGCATCGTCGTAGTGCGCGAGCGAGGTCATCGCGGAGCCCAGATTCGTCAGCACCTCCACGCTCTCCGGCTCCACGCTCAGCGCCGCCTCGAAGTGCTCGACCGCGCTTTCGTGCTGACCGAGCTCGTCGAAGAGCACGCCGAGGTTGTTGTGCGCCTTCATGCTCCCAGGGTTTTCGAAGACGATGGTTTCGTAGAGGTCGATCGCCTCGTGCACGCGGCCTTGTTCCACGAGATCGCGCGCGCGCGCAAGCTGATTCCCGGCCGGTCGTACGGCTGACTCTGCACTCCGACGCACCTTCGCGGACGAGTCGCGCTCCGAGTCGCGTGGACGTCCGGGATCGGGCTCCGGTGGTCGTTCGGCCTTCGATGCGGGTGCCGACTCCGCTCCGGAGGGATCCCGCCGCGTGTCCTCATTGGCCCCGGGCGATGCTTCGGTGTCCTTCTCGACCGCCGAGCCCACATTCATGTCGGGGAGAAGCTCCACCTGGCGTTCGTCACGAACGGCCTTCCTGGCTTCTTTCTTTCTCCGCCTTCCTTTTCCCTTCCCCCTCCCCTTTCCCTTCCCCTTCTTCCGCTCCGTCACAGGGACCTCACTTCGCCACGAACCCACTCGGCATATCGATCGCTGGCATCGGGAACGGGAAGGACCAGTACTTCGGGAAGATCGTAGGGATGAAGCTGGGTGATTCGGTCCCGCAGAGGGGCGGCCAGTGCTTCCGTAGACTTGAGGAAGACCATCACCTCGGAGTCGCGCTGCACCTCACCTTGCCACCGGTAGATGGACGTCACGCCCGGCACGATGTTCGCGCAGGCTACGAGCCGCTCTTCCACGAGTGAGGAGACGATGCGCTCCGCGACGTCGGGGTCGGGGGCTGTGGTCAGCACGACCACCACGGTTGTGTCCGCGGATTCATCCATCGGCTCAGAGACCGGTGGCGTCCGCGGCCTCACCCGCATAGAGACCGTCGATGACGTCTGCGAGACGCTCTCTCACGACCCGCCGCTTCACCTTGAGCGTGGGCGTGAGGTAGCCGTTCTCGATCGTGAACTCTTCCTCGAGGAGCGCAACCTTCTTCGGCATCTCGTAGGAAGCCACGTCGGAGAGCATGCCGAACATTTCCTTCTCCACGTGCGCGATCACATCCGGGTTCTTCGTGAGATCCTCTCTCGAATTCCACTGGATGCCCTGCCCGCGAGCCCAGGACTCGAGCGGAGGAAACGACGGAACGATCAACAGGGCGCAGTACCGCCGGCGATCTCCCACGAGCACCGCCTGCTCCACGAGCGGGTGGGTCTTGAGCCGATTCTCGATCGGCTGCGGAGCCACGTTCTTTCCGCCCGCGGTGACGAGAATGTCTTTCTTGCGGTCCGTGATCTTGAGGTATCCGTCGGCATCGATCTCACCGATGTCGCCGGTAGCGAACCACCCTTCCGCATCAATGACCTCAGCGGTGGCTTCCGGCTTGTTGTAGTAGCCCTTCATGACCTGGGGGCCGCGAACGAGGATCTCCCCATCGTCCGCGATCCGTATTTCCGTGGAGGGAACCGGCGGACCCACCGTGCCGATTCGAAAGCGCTCGAGGGTGTTCACGTTGGTCACCGGGCTCGTCTCGGTAAGCCCGTACCCCTCCAGAATCATGAGCCCAATGCTGTAGAAGAACCGGTTCAGTGCCGGCGCCAGCGGACCGCCGCCGCTCACGAAGAACTCCAGGCGGCCGCCAACGGCGGCCTTCACCTTGGCAAAGACGAGCTTGTTCGCGATCGCGTACTGAAGCCTGAGCAGGCCTCGAGGCTCGCTTCCCGCGAGACGAAGCGTGGCAGCCCGATCCGCGACTCCCACCGCCCAGTCGATGAGCAGCTTCTTGGGGCCGTGAGCAGCCATCACGCCGTTGTAGATCTTCTCGTAGATACGGGGGACCGAAACGATGACCGTCGGCCGTAGCACCTTCAGGTCGTCGATGAGCGTGTTGATGTCTCTTGGATACCCGACCGTGCATCCAGCCCAGAAGAACAGATAATCCGCCATCCGCTGAAGGATGTGCGACAGCGGAAGGAAGCTGA
>JAHEKL010000262.1 GCA_024638345.1 Gammaproteobacteria bacterium
TATACCGCAGGGTGTTGACCGCCTCGGTCTCCGGTCCGTTTCGCTCGACGAATCTGGGCTCGCCGTAGTAGAGCCCGCTCGAGAGCTCCCGCACGATGAGGAAGTCCGTTCCGCGGATGCGCTCGGCTCGGAGGGGAGAGGAATCGATGAGCGATTCGAGTCCTCGAGCCGGCCTCAGGTTCGCATAGCAGTCCAAGAGCTTTCGCAGCTCGAGAAGCCCGGCTTCGGGCCTCAGCTCCGGCGGGACCTCGTCGGCTTTCGGATCGCCGACCGCCCCGAGGAACACCGCGTCACAGCGCAGAACTGCCTCCTTCGTTTCCGCTGGAAGCGGGTGCCCGCACTTCTGGAATCCGTCCCACCCCACCGGATGGCTCTCGGTCTCGACGTTGATCGAGAAACGTGGCGCCACGACGTCGAGGACCTGCAGGGCCGCGGCCGTGACCTCGGGCCCGATTCCGTCCCCGGCTAGGACCGCGAGTCGAAGTGAATGCGCCAACTCAGATCCCCTTCAGCTCAGCGGCGCGCTGAACGGCGTCTTCTTCCAGCTGTTGAGCATGGGCCGCCTTGTTCAGAGCATCGAGGTATGCCCTCACCGCGGCATCCACGACGTCGGTCGAACCACCTCGGCCGGTGAACGTCTTTCCAGCAACCCGCGCCCTGAGTGTGACTTCGCCGACCGCATCCCTACCCGGTGTCGCGGCGCGGATTGCGAAATCCTCGAGCTCGACGTCCCAACCCACAACCTCGTTCACGGCAGCGAACGCGGCGGCGATCGGCCCGTCCCCCTTCCCGGCCGCCTCGACCTCCCCCTCGTCCTTCCTGGTCACGGTGACCTGCGCGTGGGACCACTCTCCGCCGAACTGACCGGTCATCCTCTCGAGCCCGAACGTCACGGGGATGTCTTTCATCGCTCCATGATGCAGGATCGAGAGGAGATCTTCGTCCAGTATGTCCTTCTTCTGGTCGGCCAACAGCTTGAAGAGTCGGTAGGCCCTTTCCATGGCATCCTCGTCCATCTCGAAGCCGAGTTCCTGAAATCGGGCCTTGAGGGCATGTCGGCCTGAGTGCTTCCCGAGGACCAGGCGGCTGCCGGGCACACCGACCATCGCCGGGTCCATGATCTCGTAGGTGGAACGCTCTTTGAGCATGCCGTCCTGGTGGATTCCCGCCTCGTGCGCGAACGCGTTCTTACCGACGATCGCCTTGTTGGGCTGAGGATGGATCCCGGTGATCTGGGTGAGGAGCCGACTGGTCGGGTGGATCTTGTGGGTGTGGATCCCAGTAGTCACGTCGAACAGGTCCTTTCGGACCTTGATCGTCATGACGACCTCCTCCAGGGCCGCGTTTCCCGCTCGCTCGCCGATCCCATTCACCGTGCACTCCACCTGTCGGGCGCCCGCCTCGACGGCGGCCAGGGAGTTGGCGGTTGCCAAGCCGAGGTCGTTGTGGCAGTGGGCCGACAGGACCACACCCTCCAGGGCGGGGACCTCCCGTCGGAGTGTCTGGAAGATCTCCGCGACCTCCCGCGGATGCGTATACCCGACCGTGTCCGGGATATTGATCGTCGTTGCGCCCGCGTTCACCGCGACCTCCGCGACCGTGCACAGGAAGGATAGATCGGTGCGCGTGGCGTCTTCGGCGCTGAACTCGACGTCGTCCGTGTACCGCCGAGCTCGCTCCACGGCTTCGGCCGCCTGCTCGAGGCACTCCTCCTCCGAGATCTTGAGCTTCCTCTCGAGGTGTACCTTCGAGGTGGCAATGAACGTGTGAATCCTTGGGTGAGCGGCACCTTCCACGGCTTCCGCGGCCCGCTCGATGTCCTTCTGACGGGTACGAGCGAGCGCCGCGATGATGGGCCTACGCACGCTCCGCGCGATCTCCTTCACTGCCCGGAAGTCGTCCGGCGAAGTGATGGGAAAGCCCGCCTCCATGACGTCCACACCCAACTCGTCCAGCGCGTGGGCGAATCGAAGCTTCTCCGCCGGGGTCATGCTGGCCCCCGGAGACTGCTCTCCGTCTCGCAGAGTTGTGTCGAAGATGATGACTCTGTCGTCCATGGCTCTTCGCACGCTCCTTCTCCCGACTCGGGTATCTTGGGCGCAGACCCGTCGGGGTAAAAAAAATGAGCGGGCTTCTCGGTTGTCGAGAGGGCCCGCTCGCTTCTGCCGTCTTGTCTTGTCGGACCTAAGGCGGCCCGACCCGGCGCTCGAGCGAACCCTGTTCGAGGGTTACGCCAAGAAGTCCAAGCCCGAGCAAGCCGAGCGAACGGCTGGTTGAGCTTCGAATCTCGTTCATGAGCGACCGGCCTGCTTCCGAACAATGAATCGTCGAAACATCGGATTCACATCTTAGACTCCCTATCTCGGCTGTCAAGACTCCTGCTTCGGCGTGAGCCGCCGCGCTGCCGAAAATCTGCAATCTCACGGCGGCCGCAACTGCCTCCAGAGCCGATGGAGCCAGTCTCCCGAGGCCGTTGACACATTACCTACGCACCCATAGGTTTCCCAGTCTCTGTCGGAGATTCCTCGGCCGCGCCCGGTCGGGTGACGAAGAGCTCCGGGAAACGGCGACCTCAGATCCGCGCTACGGCTGCATGCGTGAGCGCGGTTTTGATCATCTAGGAAGTGAGCGTTCATGCCGACAATCAGCCAGCTCGTCCGAAAGGGTCGGAAGAGCGTGGAGAAGAAGAACAAGTCTCCGGCGCTTCAGGGGAACCCCCAGAAGCGCGGCGTCTGCACCCGTGTGTATACCACCACGCCGAAGAAGCCGAACTCGGCGCTTCGGAAGGTGGCCAGGGTCCGTCTGACGAACGGCTATGAGGTCACGTCCTACATCCCCGGGGAGGGGCACAACCTCCAGGAGCACTCTATCGTGCTGATCCGTGGTGGCCGGGTAAAGGACCTGCCGGGCGTACGCTACCACACCATCCGGGGGACGTTGGACGCATCGGGCGTGTCCGATCGGCGTCAGGGGCGCTCGAAGTACGGCGCCAAGCGGCCCAAGGGCTAAGCGCAACACATCAGAGATCCGGTAACCGAACATGAGTCGTCGATCTAGAGCCGAGAGCCGAGACGAGCAGGGGGATCCGAAGTTCGATTCGCCGGTCGCCGCAAAGTTCATGAACGCGCTCATGCTCGACGGCAAGAAGTCTCTCGCCGAGTCGATCTTCTATGATGCCATGGACATCATCGAGGAGCGTGCGGGCCAGCCGGGGTTGCAGGTCTTCAATCAGGCCGTGCAGAACGCAAAGCCGGCGCTAGAGGTCAAGAGTCGTAGGGTGGGTGGAGCCACGTATCAGGTGCCGGTCGAGGTTCGCCCGGAGCGCCGAAACGCTCTGGCGATCAGGTGGCTCATCGGATTCGCGCGGGGAAGGGGTGAGAAGAGTATGGCGGATCGGCTCGCGAGCGAGTTGATGGCCGCCGCTCGAAACGAAGGATCGACCATCAAGAAAAAGGAAGACACGCATCGGATGGCTGAGGCGAATAAAGCTTTCGCCCACTATCGCTGGTAGTCCGGACCGCATCACCTAAAAGACGCGCAGAGCGTCGAAGCGGCGAGCTCGAGGCGAGCTCGATCACGAAAGGTTAGCGCGGAAGGACTGGTGGCCGTGGTGGGAGGTCACAGAGGACGTCTACGCGCTCCGCTTCATCGCTGCTGCGCGTTTGTATTCTGGGAAGCCCGGCGCCGGGCAGACGAGACCCGGACCGGGGGTCGGTGAAGGCGGAAAGAGGTCGCGGAGAGAAAGAGAAACCAGGACCGCTCAGAGGATAAGAGGACGGGACATAGATCGATGCCCAGGCAGCACCCACTTCCGCGATTCCG
>JAHEKL010000263.1 GCA_024638345.1 Gammaproteobacteria bacterium
GCTGCCGTTCGTTGACGCCGCTTTCCAGGATGTCGTCGTCGCATTCGGTGTGAGGAACCTCGCGGATCTCGATCTGGGCTTCCGAGAGCTCCTGAGGGTGCTGGAACCCGGCGGAAATCTGGTGATCCTGGAGTTCACCACCCCGCCCAACCCACTCCTGCGGCCCCTCTACCTCTTCTACTTCCAGCGTATCCTTCCCGCGATCGGCCGCTTGATCTCGGGCCATCCGTGGGCGTACTCGTATCTGCCCGAGTCGGTGAAGGAGTTCCCTGGCCCTGAAGCCCTGACCGAGAAGCTGAAAGGTGCCGGGTTCGGCACCGTTGACTGGTCATACCTCACGGGAGGGATCGCGGCGATCCACCTGGCGCGTCGCCCGAGCTGACCCAGGGCCGACTCGTCCCGTCCAAGCGCAGCTCGAAGACGGCCTCGAACGCCGCGAGGTCATCTCCGAATCGAGTCGGGTCGCCCACCGTCAGGATCGTCATTCCGGCGGGGTCCAGGTGACGTCGGACTACGGCTTCCACGCTCTCGGCGGTGACCTCTTGGAGTCCTTCCAAATATCGGCTCGACCAGCGATCGGGCAGCCCCTGGGCTCGGTAGAGCATCTGTCTCGAGACGATCTGGGATGGAGATTCGAACGCGAATACGTATCCGTTGGTGAGATCCTCGATGGCCGATCGGACCTCCTCATCGGTGGGAGGACGGTCACGATAGTCCTCCAGGATCGCGAGCAGGAGCTGCGCCGCCTCGACCGTGGTCTCGGCGCCTGTCGCCGTCAGGGCTCCGAGTATCCCCTCGTGTCTCAGGGGTGTGGTCCACACTGACGAAGCGCCGTACGCCAATCCCTCCTCCGTTCGGACACGCGACATGATGCGAGACGTGAATCCGCCCGCGCCGAGAAGATGATCCGCGATCCTCGCTGCGAAGTAGTCCGGTGAGTCCTCCTGCCGGACCCCCCCGGGCTGGGCCATGATCACCGTGCTCTGCTCGATCTCCATCGGGAGGACGAAGAGCTCCGACTGAGTGCGTATGTCCGGCTCAGGAGCTGGCGCGAGGTCGATCGAGCAGTCAGGCCAGGGCTCGAGGAAGGCCTGGATCATCGGCTCGGCCCGATCCCACGTGAGGTCGCCGGAGATTCCGACGAGCAGCCGGTCTCGACAGATCAATGTCTCGTGGAGCTCGCGAAGAACGAGCACAGACAGCCGGTCGGGGCCGAGATCGGCTTCGTCCATGACCCAGCCCACGGGATGGTCTCCGTACATCAATCGGTTGAACTCGGAGAAAGCGAGACTTTGGGGATTGTCGGCACGTCGACGAATCCTCTCGGCGGTCTGACCCCTCCAGACCTCCAGAGCCTCGGACTCGAAGGCCGGCTCCAGCAGGAGTTGCTGCAGCAGTCGCAATCCAGGTTCGACGGTCCCGGTCAGGGAGTTGAGCGCGACGGACGTGCCTCCCCCGCTGGCGCCCAAGGTGAGCTGAAGCGCCAGGAGGTCGATCCGGCGATCCACCGAGTCGGCTGGAAGCTCGCGGGTGCCGCCTCCGCGCAGCACGAATGGAAAAGCGGAAACCGCGGCCAGGCGGTCACGGGGGAAGTGCGAGCTGCCACCCAGGATCTGCAGCTGCACATCGACGAGGGGAAGCGTGGGATCGAACAGATGGAAGACCGCGACCCCCCCGACCTCGTGTTCCTGTACTTCCGGCGGCTCGAAGACGAGGGGGGGGAAGTCGAGACCTTCGATGGCGGCACGCCCCTCGAGGGCCACATCGTCAACCGTGGGTGGGGTCTGAGCGCCGAGTTCCCACTTGCCGGGGATCAGACAGGTAAGCACCGCGCAGGCCAGCGCCGAGACGATCGCTCTCATCGGCTCTCCGGTGCGGGCCGAAGAATCGCCACCGTCCGTCCCTCCGGCCGGAAGTACCGACTCAGGACGTCGGTCACATCCTGGGGTGAGACCGCTTGCATTCGCTCCTGCAGGCGGAAGGTCTCTCGCCAGTCTCCCCATTCTGCCTGAGACGACACCAGCTGAAAGGCGAGCGCTTCCGTGGATACGAGCCTCCTAACACGGGCCGCTTCCAACCGTGTCCGTACCCGTTCGATCTCGTCCGCTGTCGGCGGCTCCGACCGCAGCCTGTCCAGCTCGTCGTAGATCGCGGCCTCGACCTCTTCGGGCGTATGGGGAGCCAGCGGCACCGCTTGGATGGTGAAAAGCCCCGGGTACAGACGCCCCGGTCCCGTTCCCGCGAAGACGGACTGCGCGAGGCGCTCCTCCCGGACCAATCTCCTGTAAAGCCTGGTGTCGGTCCCACCGACCAAGATGTTGGCCAGGATCGCCAGAGCGGGGGCTTCCGGAGCCAGGGCCGACGGGACCTTCCATCCGATTCGAAGCCTCGTCGCAGCGTCGTACTCGATCTCGACGCGGAGTTCCTCGATCTGCGGAGGCTCGGAAGACGGGATTGGCGGCGGAGATCCACGGGACTGGAGCGGTCCGAAGTAGCGGTCGGCCCACACGACCGCCGAATCCGCATCGAACTGCCCGACGATAGCGACCGTCATGTTCCCCGGACCGTAGTATCGCTCGTGGTAGGCTTCGACCTCGGCCCGAGAAATGGAGAGCATGTCCTCGGGGTGACCGATCGGGGGCACCCCGTACGGGTGGACGCGGAATGCCGCTTCGAGGTGAGCGGCGGTGAGCAACGCGGCCGGAGAGGTGTCCAGGCGAGCACGCCGTTCCTCGACAATCACGTCGCGCTCAACGAAGAACTCGCGAAAAACGGGGTTTCGCATGCGGTCCGACTCCATGACGAACCACAGCTCGGCCCGATTCGAGGGGAGCGAAACGAAGTACTGGGTGGCCTCGAACCCAGTCGTCGCGTTCGGGCCCCTGGCTCCGTTCCGGGAGAGGATACGATCGTACTCGTTCGGTACCACGTGCACGCGCGCGGAATCCTCCAGCGCTTTCAGCCGAGACTCCAGGCTCTCCGCGCGAATCCGATCCGGCTCGGAGCGTGCGCGCGCCGCGACCAGGGAATCGTGCGTCGCGTCCATCCGGTCGAAGAGCTCGAGCTCGGCCGAAAGGTTTCGCGTGCCGATCGAAGTCGTGCCCTTGAACAGGAGATGCTCGAGGAAGTGGCTGATCCCGGTGATGCCGGCCGATTCGTTCACGCTCCCGACCGGAACGTGGGACACGAACGTCACCGTAGGCGCACCGAGGCGTTCGAGGAGCAGGAAGCGCATCCCGTTGTCGAGCAGGTGCTCGCGCACGGGGAGCTCGCCACCGTCCGGTCTCTGGGGCGCCGAGGCATCCGAGGCGATGCTCTGGGCCGAGGCGGGGTCCGCCAATCCCACCGAGAGCGTTGCCAGGAGCACGACGCTCGGTCGTCGAGCACGGCTGCCCGGATCGAATCCCTGTGACCGCGAAGGTTTCACTTCGGACTCTCGTCGGGGGGCTGGCATACGGGACAGAGGAACGCCGATCGACCGCCGAAGACCAGTCGTTCGATTCGATGTCCACAGCTTCGACACGGTGCGCCCTCCCTCCCGTATACACGGAGCTCGTCCGCATAGCTCCCCCTCCAACCCTGCGCCGTTCGGTAGTCGCGCAGGGTGGTGCCCCTCGCCGCCACAGCCTCCCGAAGGACCCGTCGAATCGAGCGGTACAGTCTACGACCCTCGTCCTCGGTCAAAGCGTTCGCGGGACGCATCGGGTGGATGCCGGCCCTCGCCAACGCCTCGTTGGCGTAGATGTTTCCGACACCGGCGATTCTGCGCTGGTCCAGTAGCCATGAGCGGACCGGCGCACGGGAAGCCGCC
>JAHEKL010000264.1 GCA_024638345.1 Gammaproteobacteria bacterium
CTTAGGCAACGCTAAGTCGGCCGTGCTGTCCCACTGTGCCGCGTGCCCTGCGCCCTGCGATCGCTACCGCGGCAAGATGAAGTGTTCCCAGTGTCGCGGGCCGAACCCCGCGAATGTTCGAGGGGGGTCGAACCCTGTCAAGTCGCGACCCGGGGACGGAGTAGGCGGACGTGGGCGCTGCTCGTTCGGCGGTCTTGACCGGCCCTGGAAGGGCCATTAGAATCCCCCAAAACCCCTCAAGACAAGACTCCGGGCTTAGCCGTTCGCCTCGCTGTGACGACCCGGCCCCGGATTGATCCTGCCCGTTTCAGGTCTCCGACCTGCGTTTGATCCCCCAACCTACGAGCCCGGGCTCTCGCGTTGCGCCCACCCTTCCTGACCCCCCGTCGGTGGAAACCGACCTGGAGATCTCCGTGGACATCGCAGAACTCAAGAGAAAGAACGTCCAGGAGCTGCACGACCTGGCAGAAGAGCTGAGCATCCAGAACTACTCCGGGATGCGAAAGCAGGATCTCATCTTCCGTATCGAGCAGAATCTTCTCGACACGGAGACCGTGCTGCGGGGAGAGGGTGTACTCGAGGTCCTGCCCGAGGGATATGGCTTCCTCCGCTCGCCCGATTGGAACTACCTCTACGGTCCCGACGACATCTACGTCTCGCCGTCTCAGATCAAGCGTTTCGACCTCCGTACCGGCGATACCGTGCTTGGACAGGTGCGACCTCCCAAGGACGGAGAGCGGTACCTGGCGCTCCTCAAGGTCGAGGAGGTCAACCTGGGTGACCCGGAACAGGCCAAGCATCGAATCGCTTTCGACAACCTCCGACCTCGGTACCCTGAGACTCGGATGCAACTGGAGAACGTCGAGGGTGACATCTCGATGCGAATCATGGATCTCATCGCACCCATCGGGATGGGGCAGCGTGGTCTGATCGTATCGCCCCCCAAGGCCGGTAAGACCATGCTCCTCCAGAAAGTCGCCAACGCAATTCGGGAGAATCAACCCGAGGTCTACCTGATCGTGCTCCTCATCGACGAGCGTCCGGAGGAGGTGACGGACATGGAGGAGCACGTCGACGCGGAGGTGATCTCATCGACGTTCGACGAGCCGGCCGAGAGGCATACGCAGGTCGCGGAAATGGTGCTGGAGAAGGCGAAGCGGCTCGTCGAGCACCGGAAGGACGTCGTGATCCTGCTGGACTCGATCACGCGTTTGGCTCGCGCCTACAACGTCACGGTGCCGCACTCCGGAAAGATCCTTTCGGGTGGTGTCGACGCGAATGCGCTCCATAAGCCCAAGAGGTTCTTCGGAGCCGCACGTAACATCGATCAAGGCGGATCGCTGACCATCATCGCCACCGCTCTGGTAGAGACCGGGAGCCGAATGGACGAGGTGATCTTCGAGGAGTTCAAGGGGACGGGAAACATGGAGCTCATCCTCGACAGACACATCGCGGACAAACGGATCTTTCCCGCCATCGACCTCAATCGCTCGGGCACGCGAAAGGAGGAGCTGCTCCTCAGCGAGACGGAGCTCAACCGCGTTTACCTCCTTCGGAACTTCTTGTCCGACATGCCGGCCGCAGAGGCCATCAGCTTCCTGATGGACCGCATGAAGCGCACCAAGACGAACCAGGAATTCCTCGACTCGATGCAGGCGAGCTGAGCCGCAACTTCGACCTCCTACCTCAGACAGCCACGTGATCGGTATCGTCGGCGGGGGGATCTCGGGTCTCCTCCTCCTTCACCTTCTGATCGAGTCCGGGCGAGACGCGCTCGTCTTCGAGAGCGCCGATCAGCCGGGCGGAGTCATGCAGAGTCGCCGGTTGGAGGGTCCGCGTGGTCCGGTGACCGTCGATCTGGGCCCCCAGCGAATGCGTCTCACTCCCGCGCTCCTCGAGGTGCTCGAAGCGTTGGACCTCGTCGATTCCCTCCAGAGGGCGCCAGCCGGAATCCCCTTTACGATCTACCACCGGGGCAAGCTCCATCCGGCGCCGCTCTCTCTCCACGACGCGCTGAGGACAGATCTGATCTCGCTCGGCGGCAAGGTGCGTGCGGCGGCGGATCTGGTGACTCCCGCGCCCAAGGCCGGGGAGTCGGTCGCCGATGCCCTCACGCGAAAGCTCGGCCCTGAAGTCTACCGGAGGCTGGCCGGCCCCCTTCTCGGGGGTCTATACGGCTCCGACCCTGCACAAATGGACGCGCGACACTCGCTCGTTCCGATACTCCGTCGGACGGGCTCCCGACGGAGTCTCATTGCAGGTCTGCTCCGAGCCGCGAGTTGGGAGCGGGCTCCGGTCATCTCATTTCGCGAAGGGATGGGAGCCCTACCGTCAGCGATCGCGCGGAGGTACGCCGATCAGCTGCGTCTGGGGGAAGAGGTACGTTCCGTGAGCCCGTCTCCGGGAGGCGGATTTCGAATCGAATCGGAGGGTGGAGTGTGGACGGTCGAACAGGTGGTCCTGACCCTTCCGGCACCGCGAGCCGCTCCCGTCGTGACCGCTTCGGCGCCCGAGGCGGCGGCGAGACTCGCGAAGCTCCGCTACAACCCGTTGGCAATCGTACCCCTCGTCACTTCAGTCGACGATCTGTCGAAGAAGACGGGCTCCGGATTCAAGATGACGATGGACGAGCCTGCGGCCACCCGGGGTGTCACCGCACACGAGGCACTGTTCGGTCGCCAGGGTCTCTTCACAGCTTTCCTGGGGGGGATGGGCGCCGAGGCGGTGGTGGATCTCCCTTCCGAGGAGATCGAGGCTCTGGCGACAGCCGACTTCGAACGGGTCACGGGCGCCGACGCCACGCCGCTGCTCGTACACCGCACGTGGATGCCCGCCTGGGACAGAAGCTGGGCGGCACTCGACGACCTGACGCTTCCCCGGGGCATCCATCTCTGCGCCGCCTTCTCGGAACGACCTGGGATCTTGGGGCGTCTCGAGAACGCAAGGCGGTTGCTCGCGGAGTTGGAAGGCCGACCGAATGCCCGAGTGCCGAGCAACTGAGCCTGAGTCGCGGTTGACGGATGCGCGCATCCCACGTCATGCTCTCGGGGTACTCCCTGGGAGATCGCGCCGGTGAGCAAGGACCTGAGAGAAGCGGCCGACGAGCGTTTGAGCCGAGCCCTCCGCGAGACGGACGCATGGGACCCACGAGAGTCCTATCGTGGCGTCCTACGTGCCCTGAAGCGGAAGAGCGAAGGAGAATACGAAGCTGCGGTCGCGGATTTCCGGCGCTCCGTCATCGAGCCTGTCGCTCATGAGGCCACCGCACCCCTCGAGGCGTGGTTCGAGTTCGGGAGAACCATGGTCGAGCGTCTATCGCCGGGACGGGACGTCGTGATCGACGAGACCGGACGCTCCCGGCCGTTCTCTCCGCCGCACTCGCCCATGAACCTGGTTCTCCATCTGCCGACGGACCCGCGCGTGAAGGCGATGACCGTCTGGCTCCCCTCGCACCTGTCGGGGGCTCAACAAGCCGCGGTGATGCTCCTGGTGGAGGGGGGCCTCCGACTTTCCGAGCCATGAAACGGAGTCCAACGCAACATGCCTCAAGGACTTCCAGCGGAACGGTCCTGACCCGAACGCGGTAAGCTTGTTATGAGCATCGAGGAAACGAGGGTACGATCCTCCAAGAATGTCGTCTGGACTCCCCGCCCGGGATGGGTGACCGTGCGGCTCGTCGGCACGTGCGCCGACCCTTCCCTCCGACGAGGTCAGGTCGTGGTCCATTCCCCGTCCGAGGAGCACCTAGTACCTGGACACGACCGGGAGTTGGGAGCCGGAGCGACGAT
>JAHEKL010000265.1 GCA_024638345.1 Gammaproteobacteria bacterium
GGAGTTCAAGCGACTGCGTCATCCACGGGTCCCGGTCTATAGAGCCGACCGAGACAATCTCATCGGCTTCATTCATGTCGAGGATGTCCTGCGATTGGACCCGACTGGTCTCGATGCAATCGAGATCGATGACCTCGTGCACCCTCCAGTCGTGGTGCCCCTCACCAAGAACGTCGACGAAATGTTCGAGTTCTTCCAGAAACATCGGGCGCACGCGGCAGCAGTACTCAATGAATTCGGGGGAGTGGCCGGGTTCATCACCATGGACGACGTGCTTCGCATGGTCTTCGGAGAGCTGGTCGGCGGCCGCACGACGGAGACCGCATTCCGCTCGATCGGGCGCGATGTGGTGGAAGCCCCTGGAGACATGAAGCTCACCGACTTCAACCGAATGACCGGTTTCGGCATTCACGACGCCCGAATGACCACCGTAGCTGGAGTGGCCTTCCGCCACCTCGACCGATTGCCGCAGGTGGGAGATGAGGTGGTGATCGACGGGGTGACCATCACCGTGCTCGAGATGGATGCCCACCGCATCAGCAGGGTCCGCGTGACCCGTGGATCCGAGCGCGCCGCCAACAACGCGGTAGGAGTGGACCCGACGCCATGACGTTGATCTGGATGATCCCCCTGATGGTCTTCCTCCTTCTCTTTAAGGCTTTCTTCTCCGGCTCGGAGATCGCGCTGGTCAACGCGGACCGACTGAAGCTGGGGCATGCGGCCAAGCGGGGAAGCAAGGGAGCGGGCCTGGTCGTGAAGCTGCTGCGCAATCCTGAGAGGATTCTGGCCACGACGCTGGTAGGGACGAATATCGCTACCGTGGTGCTCACAACGCTCGGAACGCTGCTCATGGTCGAGTTTTTCGGCGAAGAGCTCGGCGATCTCTATGCGGTTCTGGTCTTCACGCCTTTCCTTCTGATCCTCGGCGAGATCGTTCCCAAGAGCGTATTCCAGCAGAAGGCCGACGCGATCGCGCCGGTAGCCGTCTTCCCCCTCAGGACGTTCTCGTGGCTGTTCTCGCCCATCGTGCTGGTGTTCTCCACGGTGGCCCGAATGGCTGCGAAAGTCGCCGGGCGTCAATCGGCGGCAGGCAATCTCCTGCCGATCAGAGATCAGCTCAGGCATCTGATCGAGATGGCCGATCGGGCCTCGGAGGCCGGTGTCTTCGACCGTTTCAGGATCGAGAGGGCGATTCGCTTTTCCGAAACGACGGTCGGCGAGGAGATGGTCCCCGTCGGTGATATCGTCGGTCTGGACGCATCGGCCACCACAGCCGAGGCTATTCAGATCGTCCGACGGCGGGGATTCAATCACCTGCCCGTCTTCGAAGGTCACATGAGTAACATCGTCGGCATCGCCAGCCTGACGATATGGGACCTGCTCGAGCCAAGCACGGCATCGCGGCCGCTCTCCGAGTTCATACGGCCCGCACAGTACGTGTCACGCCTTCAAACTCTAGATGAGGTTCGCCCGATCCTCAGAGAGCGGGAGGATCAGATGGGAATCGTCGTGGACGAGTTCGGTTCAGCCGTGGGCCTGATCAGCCTTCTGGACGTCATGGCCGCGGTGGTCGGGGATATCGAGACGGGTCTCGAGTTCGAGGACTCCAGCCCCCGCCAAACACCCAAATGGGAGGCGTTCGGTGATGACGCTTACTTGATGGACGGCCGCCTCTCGATCTCCCAACTGAATGACCTACTGGGGCTCGAGCTGCCTTCCTCGGAGTTCCAAACGGTCGGTGGCATGCTCATGTCCCGCCTTCGTCACCTCGCTAGGCCCGGAGATTCCCTCATCGAAGGCGGGTTCCGATTCACGGTCGAGGAAGCTTCCGAACGCGCGGTCAAGCGGGTTCGGGTCGAACGGGAGAGGGGGTGAGAGCTTCTCTGGTCGGCGTCTCAAGACGTTCTAGTAGTGCGGCAGACGGTGGCGAAGGGCCGCGTAGGCCCATGTGCCGAACAGCGCGCTCGCCAGCGCGACGAGGAGGACGGTAGACCCCGTACCGATGAGCGCGTAGATGGGGCCTGGACATGCCCCCAGCAGGCCCCATCCGAGACCGAACGTCGCGCCTCCGAGCCAATAGCGACGGTTGAGCCCTCGGCTTTCCCGGTGCCTGATCGCGATCCTCTCCCCGTCGATGGTCACCGCCCCGAAGCTTCGAAGCAGCCACGTCGCGGTCATCCCCACCAGTACCGCCGAACCCAAGATCCCATACATGTGGAAGCTCTGGAATCGGAACATCTCCTGAATCCGAAACCAGGACACGACCTCCGCTTTGACCAGCACGAAGCCAAATAACGTCCCGAGCAGGGCAGCGCGAGCCAGGATCCCCCGGCTCCTTGTCCCCCGGGCCTCCGCTTCGGATTCCGTCGCTCGCATCGGGGTCATCCCAGGCCTCTCAGCAGCGCAGGGAGGAGCAGATGCGTGGCGACGAGGCCACCCGCGAAGAACCCGATCACCGCGAGAACCGATGGCAGCTGAAGCGTAGCCAGCCCGGTGATCCCGTGACCGGAAGTGCAACCGTCCGCATATCTGGTGCCGAATCCGACGAGAAAGCCGCCCCCGACGATGATGATCAGGCCTGGCAGCGTTCCCAACGCCTCCCATCCGATGAGCTGCCGGGGAACGAGTCCAGATTGATCTTCGATTCCGAGCGCCAGCAAGTCACTGCGGGTGGCCTCCGCGATGGCCACCGTGCTGTCCGGGGCCGCGAGAACGAACCCGGCGAGCACACCGCCGACCAGGATCCCGAACACGAAGGCGAGGCGCCATAGATTCCTCTTCCAATCATATCGGAAGTAGTCGAGCCGGCCAGGGATCGACGCCGCACAAAGATCCTGGAAGCTGGAGGAGACGCTCAGTCCCCTCCCTAACAGGTAGTAGAGCAGCGGAAGGAAGAGCCCGATCAGCGGGCCTGCCACATACCACGGCCAGGGTTGCAGGATGCCTTCGATCACAGGTCGCTCAGTGTCGCCGTTGGGGAGTGAAAGCTCGATTGGAGCCCGGCTCGGCACTTCCGGCCCCGCGCACCGGGACCTCTCCGTCCCAAGTGTCTCGGACGCATACCAGTTGACAGCATTGGAAGGTCCGGCGATTCTAGTGGCGTCTTCACGAGTTTGCGTGAAGTAGAATGAGATCTTTGACGAGGGCGGTGGGGTCCTTCATGGAGACCTCCGCCTTTTTTTGGTGGTCATGGTGGCCACCGCCGCGCGGGGTACCGCGCATCTGAACAGTAGTCGGGAAAGTACGTGTCATCGTAACTCCGACTCAACAACCAATGGAGCGCGATCGATGCGTACCAAGGGAACAGTGAAGTGGTTCAACGATCAGAAGGGATTCGGATTCATCACGCCTGATGATGGGAGCAAGGATTGCTTCGTCCATCACAGCGCGATTCAGGCGGAGGGCTTCAGAAGCCTGCCTGAGGGTGCTCAGGTCGAATTCGACGTCGTGGAGGGCCAAAAGGGTCCTGCGGCGGAGAATGTGACTGTAGTCTGACACCCGGCCGACTTCTGGCAGGGCCAACGGGCCGTCCCGATCAATCGGGGCGGCCCGCTCTGTTTCCTTGTCGCGCTGGAACAGAGCCCAAGTTCCGGATAGCCACGGCACGCTGGAGCGAGCAGAGCTGGCCCGAGGCCAAAGCTGGGAAGGTCGGCGCGCGAAACTCGGCGGATCAGAGACAACTGTAAAGAAACGTTCATCTTGCGGGTCGACTGGTGGCCGGATCTCTTTAGATCCCTTGGGTCCCAGTCGGTCGCGAGCGCGGCGGCAATGCAGGTAAGCGCGCGCGA
>JAHEKL010000266.1 GCA_024638345.1 Gammaproteobacteria bacterium
CTCCAGCCTGCGTCTCGATGATCGGAAGCGCGGTCAGAGATCCTCCGCCCTGCTCGTCGGAGAGCTTCGCTGCCCGCTCCAGCAACCTCGAGTGGAGGTAGAAGACATCTCCGGGATAGGCCTCACGACCCGGAGGACGACGCAGCACCAGAGACAGCTGCCGATAGGACTGAGCCTGCTTCGAGAGATCGTCGTAGATCACCAACGTGTGCTTGCCCTGCCACATGAAATGCTCGGCGAGCGCGGTAGCGGTGTAGGGGGAGATATACTGCATGGGCGCCGGGTCCGACGCATTGGCCGCGACGATGATCGTATACTCCATGGCCCCCTCACCCCTGAGGGTTTCCACGACGTTGGCCACCTTCCCTGCACGCTGACCGATCGCGCAGTAGATGCAGATCACGTCGGTGTCGCGCTGGTTGATGATCGTGTCGATGGCGATCGCCGTCTTCCCGGTAGATCGGTCACCAATGATCAGCTCGCGCTGGCCCCGGCCGATCGGGATCATGGAGTCGATCGCCTTGAGCCCGGTCTGAAGAGGCTCGGATACCGGCTGTCTCAGCACGATCCCCGGCGCGACGATGTCGATCATCCTCGAGTCCTCGATCGGATCGACCGGCCCGGCTCCGTCGACGGGTGCGCCCAGGGAGTCCACCACCCGACCCAGGTATCCCTCACCCACCGGGACCTCGAGAACCCGACCCGTGCACCGAACCTCGTTGCCTTCGTGGAGGTTGGTCCACTCCCCGAGGATGACCGCCCCGATGTTGTCTTCCTCGAGGTTGAGGGCCAGCGCCGTGACCGCGGGACCCCGGTCCGAGGGGGTAATCTCCAGCATCTCGCTGGCCATCGCGTTCGTGAGGCCATAGATGCGGGCGATGCCGTCCTTCACCTCCAGCACTTCGCCGACCTCGTCCGCATGGAGATCCTCCTCGTAGTGCTCGATGGCGTTGAGGAGGACTCCCTTGATCTCGCTCGCTCGGAGTCCGGATTCGTTAGCCAATGATCAGTCCTTTGAACGTCGTCGAGGCCTTTACGGAGACGCGTCGCTTCACGCTCACGTCTCGACCCCGCCAACGAGGTTCGTCGTCAACAGGCTTCGGCGCATGTCATCGAGCCTCCGCCTCAGCGATCCATCGTAGATCGTGTCCCCGGCCCGGACGACAACGCCGCCCAGGATTCGGGGCTTCACCCGCATACGTGCGATGGCCTGCCGCCCCAGAAGACCGGTCAACCGCTCCTCCAGCAGAGTGACGGTCGGATCATCCAGGGTATGTGCAACGGTGACGTCCACACGCTCCCGATTCATCCGCTCGTCCACGAGAGTGTGATACTCGGAGGCGATTTCCCTGAGAAGCCGCTGTCTCCTGCGATCGATGAGCACGAAGAGGAAGTTGAGAAGCGTAACCGGAAGCTGCTCCCCGAAGGCGGTTCTCAGCACCTTCTTCTTGTCCGTGGCCGCAATCCTCGGCGTCTCGAGAAACGTACGGAACCCGGAATTCTCTTCGATGAGACGCGCGACTACCTCGATCCCCTCGCCGAACGGCTCGAGACCCTCGTGTCGCTCGGCCACCTCCAGGAGCGTCTCCGCGTAGTTCCGTGCGACCGTCTCGTCCCTCACGCCCTGGCTCCGGCTCGCTTGCTGAGGTCCTCGATGTATCCCATCACGAGCTCGCGATCTCTCTCTTCGTCGAGGTTCTCGCGAAGCAGCTTCGCCGTCGCTGCGAGCGCCAGATCCACAGCCTCTTGCCTCAGGGCCTGGATCGCGCCTTCCTTCTCCCGCTCGATCGCTTCCCTAGCGCGCTCGATCAGCGCCTGACCCTCGGCCCGGGCCTTCTCCTCGATCTCTTGACGCAGCTTCTCGCCCGCTTCACGGCCTTCCGCGATCAGCTGTTGAGCGCGCCTCCTGGCATCCGCCATCTGCTCGCGATGCTCGGCGAGCAGCTTCGCGGCTTCCTCTCGCTCGCCCGCCGCCTTGTCCAGCGTGTCCTGGATCCGATTCTCCCGCGCTTCCACCGCGGAGAGAACCGGTCCCCAGGCGTATTTCCACAGGATGAAGAGCAACGCGAAGAACACGAAGCTCGTCCATACCGTGAGCCCGAGGTTGATATCGAACATCCGGCCTCCTTATTCGGTCGTCCGCGCGAGGGCGCGCGATCCTTCGCCCCGAACCCCTTCGGGCTCGTGACCCTGATTCGAAGTCAGAATGTCAGGAAGACGAGACCCAGTCCGAAGAGCGCAGCACCTTCGACGAGCGCCGCGAAGATGATCGCAGCGGTCTGAATCTGGGCAGTGGCTTCCGGCTGACGGGCGATCCCCGATGCCGCAGCCGAGCCGATGGGGCCGATCCCCAAGCCGGCGCCGATTACCGCGCCGGCGATACCCAATCCAGCGCCGATCAGTCCAACGCTTCCTCCACCCGCGGCTTCCTGAAGAGCGGTCGGCAAGAGCATCTTTTCGTCCTTTGTGCTGGTGACTAGTGAGCGTGACGAATGAGTCCGATGAAGACGGACGTGAGCATTGCGAATATGTAGGCCTGAAGGCAGGCCACGAACAACTCTAGGATCATGAGGATGCTGGCCATGGTCACGGAGGCCACGCCCATGAAGTAGCTCTGCATGACGAAGATCATCCCCATGATTGCCAGAATCAGAGTGTGACCCGCGGTCATGTTGGCCAGAAGTCGCACCGCGAGGGCGAAGGGCTTGGTCAGCTTGCCCAGAAACTCCACCGGAGTCAGGATGGCCAGCATGATCGGCTTCATCAACGTCGGGACGCCCGACGGCAGATAGAAGATCGTCTTGGCGTATCCACGCGGCCCCAGGGCCCGGAACCCGGCAACCTCGGTCACGACGAAGCTGATCAATGCCAAGGCGGCCGTGACCGAGAGATTGGCCGTCGGCGTGATCCCCAGCGGGGTCAGGCCTATCAGGTTCATTCCCAGGATGAAGAAGAAGAGCGTCAGGATGAACGGCGTGTAGGCGTCCGCCCCATGGCCGATGTTCGTCCGAACCACCTCGTCCCTGAAGTAGATGATCAGGGACTCCATCGCGTTCGCGAAGCCACTCGGGGCCTTCTCCACTCCCTTGGACCCGATGATCCGCGCCACTGGAATGAAGATGAGGGGGAGGATGATCGCGACCAGAAGCATCACGACCAGCTGACGCGTAGGCGAGATATCGATGGCCAGAGAGCCCAGCTGGATGGGGTCGAGCGCAAGCGACTCCAAGCTCCAGTGACCGCCGGCGAATTCGATCTCGCGGGCGTCCTCGATGTGATGGGAGATCCACTCGGGGAGCCCTTCCATCGTCAGGGCCTCGTGTGCCTCCTCCGCGCCCTGCGCGGCTCCCTCCAAATGCTCCTGAACCAAGCTGATTCGTCTCATGCCGTTGTTCGAGCGTCGTTACGATCCGCTTTCAGGAATACGGGCTCCATCAGCAACATCACGAAAAAGAATCCGACCAACGACAGCAGGAGTGCGGCTCTCTGCGGTGCATCGAGACCCGAAGACAGAACCCCGACCGCCACCACGACCGCCACTCTGATACCGATACCCACTCCCCACCACGTGAAGAATCGCGAAGCCTCGTGCCTAGCGCGCAGCAGCAGCCAGAACGCGATCACCTGGACCGGGTAGGCGACCAGCGCAGCGACGAGCGCTCCCCTCCAACTCGACTCTTCGAGCACCAGCCACAGCACACCAGCCCCCACGCCCACGATCAGCAGCGCGCTCAAGGCGTAGCGGACCAGGGCGTTCACTCCGTCT
>JAHEKL010000267.1 GCA_024638345.1 Gammaproteobacteria bacterium
CGCGGTGCGTATCGAAGGGCCGTCACGGACGAGGACATCGAGACCCTGCTGGAGTTCTACGAGCGTGGCCGCGAAGGGGACGGAAGTTTCGACGCCGGCATTCAGTTCGCTCTCGAGTTTCTTCTCAGCGACCCGGATTTCCTGATTCGCGTGTACGATCAGGCGCCCGAGGACTTGGAGCCCGGGGAAGCATTTCGTCTTAGTGATCTCGAGGTTGCGTCCCGCCTGTCCTTCTTCCTCTGGAGTACGCTCCCGGACGGCACTCTGCTCGAGTTGGCCGAGCAGGGAAGGCTCTCCGAGGAACAAGTCCTGGAAGAACAAGTTCTGAGAATGCTCTCGGATCCACGTGCCGTACAGACCCTCGTGGGGGACTTCGCCGCCCAGTGGTTGAACCTCCGGCGGATCGACGAGGTCGAGGTCAACCCCGAGATCTACCCACACTTCGACGAGACCCTCCTCGAAGCGTTCCGCCTCGAAACCGAGCTGTTCATAGCGAGCACTCTGGAGTCGGATCGGAGCGTGCTGGAACTCCTGAGCGCGGACTATACGTATCTGAACGAACGCCTAGCGCAGCACTACGGAGTGGAGGGAGTCTACGGCAGTCGCTTCCGTCGGGTCTCTCTCCCGGATCTGGAGCAGCGTGGGGGATTGTTGGCGCATGGGGGCCTGCTCGCAGTGACATCCTACCCTGGGCGCACATCGCCGGTGCTGCGTGGAAAATGGCTTCTGGACAATGTTCTCGGGACGCCGCCGCCACCTCCGCCGCCGAATGTGCCTATCCTTCCCGAGGCTGACGCTGGACAGATGCCCTCCTCCATGCGGGACCGGCTCGCACAGCATCGGAACAACCCGGTCTGTGCGTCCTGCCACACGGTTATCGACCCACTCGGGTTCGCGCTCGAAAACTTCGACGTGATCGGAGGCTGGCGGACGTTCGATGAAGGCGGGAACCCGGTCGATCCGCGCGGGAACTACCTCGGAGGGGTCGAATTTGACGGGTTCTCGGACCTGCGGGCGTGGATGCTCGATCGGCCGGATCGATTCGTTCACGCACTTACCGAGAAGCTGATGGCCTACGCGCTCGGGCGCAGAGTCGAGTACTTCGACCAGCCCTCCGTCCGGCAGATCGTGAGGGACGCGGCCGGCGAAGACTACAGGTGGTCGTCGCTCATTCTTGGAATCGCCAAGAGCCCGGCGTTCCTGATGAGCACGGTGGAACCCATTGCGGCTCAGTAGCCGGCGTGGTTGCCAAACGAGTTCCTCGTTCACGGTTTTGCGACCGTGGGGAGAATGAGATGAAGAGCGAGTTCGGAGACGCGACGATCATTACGGGAAAGGCGATATCCCGGAGGACCATGCTGCGGGGGTTCGGTGCTGCATTGGCGCTGCCCTACCTCGACGCGATGGCCCCTGCCTTCTCCTTGTTCGGGAAATCAGGCTCCGCGACGGGGGTGCACAGGTTCCAGACGGTCTATATCCCGAACGGGATGGCGATGCCCTATTGGTCGCCGACGGGCGTCGGCAGGAGCTTCGAGCTCACCCCGATCCTCGAGCCGTTGGCGCCCTTCAAGGATCAGATGTTGGTTCTCTCCGGCCTCAGGGCGAATTGGAACATCGCGCACGCGGGGGCTTCGGGATCGTTCTTGACGGGCATTGCGCAGGGGGGTAGGAACGAGATCGAGATTCTGGCCGACGTGTCCGTCGACCAGCTTCTGGCTCGGGAGATGGGTCGGGACACGCAGCTGGCGTCCTTGGAGCTCTCGATGGATGCTCCAGCCAACGCCGGCTCATGCACTGCGAACCTCAGCTGTGTCTACACGCATACGATTTCGTGGCGAAGCCCCACCCAGCCCATGCCCATGGAGTACAATCCGCGAGCGGTGTTCGAGCGGCTCTTCGGCGACAGTGGCAGCACGGGGCGCGCGGCGCGAGAGGCGCGACTTCGTGAGGAGGCCAGCATTCTCGATGCCGTCCTGGACAAGCTTCTCGGCTTGAGGGTGGAACTGGGGCCCGCAGACCGGCAGCTCCTGGACAGCTACACGGAAGCGATCCGAGACGTCGAGCGACGGATTCAAAGGGCCGAGGAGCAGATCGACCTGGAGCTGCCGGAAATGGCGCAGCCCGAAGGAGCGCCCCCGGTCTTCGAGGATCACCTCGAGCTGATGCAGGATCTGCAGGTGCTGGCCTTGCAGGCCGACCTGACGCGGGTCATCACCTTCATGATGAGTAAGGAGCAGAGCGCTCGTCCTTACCCCCAGATCGGGGTACCCGACGCCCATCATCCTTTGTCGCACCACAACAACAATCCGCAGTTGGTTGAGAAGATGTCCCACATCAATCGCTATCACGCTGAGCTGTTCGGGAAATACCTCGGAAAGCTCGCGGCTACTCCCGACGGGGACGGCACCTTACTCGACCACATGACGATTCTCTATGGCGGCGGGATCTCGAACAGCACACTCCACTCCGGTTTGAACCTTCCCGTGCTGTTGCTCGGCGGTGGGGCCGGAAGACTGTCGGGTGGCCAGCATTTGGTCTACAACGATGAGCCCACGATGGCGAATCTCCTCGTGACGCTGATGGACAAGTTCGACATGCCGGTCGATCGCATCGGAGAGAGCACGGGCAAGCTCCAAATCGACGGAGTGTCCGGCATCTAAGGCGAATTGGAATACTGAAGCAACGATTAGGGGGCCCGAAGATGGCAGCTCGGTGGCGAGCACTGATTGTCCTGGGGTCGACGGTGTTCCTACTCGGGACGCGTGGCTCGGACATGGCGCCCATCGTGGGAGCAGCGAAGGAGGCGAATTGGGCTGCTGTGCGTGCGCTCATTGCCGACGGCGCCGACGTGAACGAGGCATACGCAGACGGTACCGCTGCTCTGCACTGGGCCAGCTATTGGGATGACACCGATACTGCCCGCCTCCTGATCGAAGCGGGGGCAGATCCGAATGCGGTGACTGACCTCGGGGTGACTCCGCTCTGGCCCGCGGCGCTGAACGGAAGCGCGTTGATGACGCGCCTGCTGCTCGAGGCTGGTGCCCAGCCGGATGCAGCAGCGCTGCGGTCGGGGGAGACTGTCGTGATGACGGCCGCTCGTTCGGGAAACGCGGATGTCGTGCGCCAGCTGCTCGAAGCCGGCGCCGACCCCGATCGGAGTGCGGCACGTGGACAAACCGCTCTCATGTGGGCCGCTGGACAGGGACATTCGGACGCGGTCGAGGCCCTGCTGGAGCACGAGGCGGACGTTCACGCCCGCTCGGAGGTGCGGACGCAGTACATGAAGACGGACAAGGCGCAGGAGAGCCATCCCGGCTACCAGGTTTGGGTCGACCAAGGCGGGAATACCGCTCTTATGTTCGCGGCACGATCCGGTGACCTCCGCTCTGCTGAGCTGCTGGTCGAGGCAGGCAGCGATGTGAACGCGGTGGTCTCATTCGGCATCACCCCCACGATCATGGCAGTCCATGGTGGCAACGCCGCACTCGTCGAGTACCTACTGGAGCAGGGGGCGGACCCGAATTCCGCCCAGGCCGGGCACACGGCTCTGCATGTAGCGATCCTACGTGGCAACGACGAGGCGGTCTTCACCCTTCTCGAGCACGGCGCCGATCCGAACACGCTGGTAGCGCGAGCCTCGCCCACGCGCCGCCAGTCGCTGGACTACCATTTTCACCAGACGATGGTCGGCGCGACGCCCCTCTGGCTGGCAGCTCGCTTTACCGAGGTCGACGCCATGCGCGCCCTCCTGGACTATG
>JAHEKL010000268.1 GCA_024638345.1 Gammaproteobacteria bacterium
TTGGGGCTGCACTATCGGAGAGTGCTCTTGGCGACCGGGGATCTCGGGCAGAGCGGCGCGATGACCTACGACCTAGAGGTCTGGGCGCCAGGCGTCCAGCAGTGGCTCGAAGTCTCGAGCTGCACGACGTTCACCGACTACCAGGCCCGGCGGACCAACATCCGCTTTCGTCGCAGCCAGGCGGAAAAGCCGGAATTCGTACATACGCTGAACGGCTCTGCGCTGGCCCTTCCGCGTGTAGTCGCGGCACTCCTCGAGACCCATCAGGAGAAGGACGGCAGCGTCTCGCTCCCCGCGGTGCTGCACCCCTACGTTGGGCACGAGCGGCTCACGCCAGCCATCTAGGGGGCCGATCATCCGACCCCCGCGTTCCATGACCCGCATCAAGTGGCCCGTCGCACTGGCGACGCTGTTCGTGCTGCTTCTGGGCTGGTACCTGCTCTATACCCAGCAGGTCATCGAGCGCGTGCAGGCCAACTCCGAGCTTCTCTCCCGTATCTATACCGAGGTTCAGGAGGGGCTCTTTTCGCAGGACCCCACCAGCGAGACGCAGGCGCTCTTCGAGCTCCAGCAGATCGTCAGGAGCGCCGGTGTGCCGCTCGTGCTGATGGGGCCCGGCGATACGGTCCTCACCCACATCAACCTCCCCTTCGAGGTCGATGCGGAGACGGTGGAGGGACAGGAACGGATCCGGGCATACGTTCGGACGTTGGACCAACAGAACCCTCCTGTCGGGGATCCCACAGGCCTTCAACACATCCACTACGGAGATTCCTCCGAGGTTCGAAGCCTGCGGTTCATTCCGTTTCTGCAGGCGTCGGGTCTGCTCCTGACGGTCTTCATCGGATTCCTCGTGATCCGGTTTCAACGGCGGGCGGAAGGCGAGAAGGCCTGGACGGCGATGGCGCGGGAACTCGCACATCAGCTCGGGACACCGCTCTCTTCACTGGCGGGATGGTTGGAGGTGCTGCGACTGCCCCACGATGAGCGGCCTGGGAATCTGCAGGACCCCGAGATCGCCAGCTCGATCGGGGAGGATCTCGAGCGGTTGAAACGAATCAGCCATCGCTTCGAGCTTATCGGAACCGAGCCTGAGCTCGAGAGCCTCTCGGTTCGACAACTGGTGCGCGACCTGGAGGACTACCTCGCTGCACGCATTCCAAGGCTCGCGAAGAAGGGTGTGGAGCTGATCGTCGACATCCCTCATGGGTTGCCGCGTGTGAAGGCCAACGAAGTGCTCCTCATCTGGGCCCTCGAGAACGTCGTGAAGAATGCGCTCGACGCGCTTGCCGGACGCGGAGGCAAGATCACCATCTACGCTCGGGAGATCGGGGGCGATTGGGTGAGCCTCCGGATTCGGGATACGGGGCCCGGTGTCGATCCCGAGATCAGGGACCGGCTCTTCGAGCCCGGAGTCTCCTCGAAGTCGGGAGGATGGGGCGTCGGCCTCGCCCTTTCCCGTCGCATCGTCGAGGGTGTGCACGGAGGCAAGATCGAGCTCCTCGAGACGGGCGAGGGCACGACGTTCCAGGTGCGACTGCCGGCCGCCGATGCCTGACGCGGGCACATCGATCCACCTCCGCGACCTGAACCCCGAGCAGGTCGCCGCCGCGGAGCACTTCGAGGGCCCGATTCTGGTGCTCGCGGGCGCAGGTTCGGGCAAGACCAGGGTGCTGACCGCGCGGGTCTGCAACCTGATCCACCAGCACGGGATCGGAGCCGATCGAATTCTGGCGGTGACCTTCACGAACAAGGCCGCCGGTGAGATGCGGGATCGGATCTCGCGGTCGCTCGGAGCGGAGCCGTCGGGGATGTGGGTAGGGACGTTCCACTCGGTCGGCGCGCGCCTTCTCCGCCGACATGCCGACCGTCTCGGCTGGGATCGAACCTTCAGCATCTTCGACGCGGATCAGTCGCTCCGGCTGGTCAAGAGCGTGCAGGACTCCGCGGGGCTCGATCCCAAACGCTGGAGCCCGAAGGCGATCCGCGGCGAGATCAGCAACGCCAAGAACCAGCTGATCGGGTCCGAGCAGTTCGCGGCGGAGAACGACGGTTCGTTCGACCTGTTCGTTCGAAACGTCGCGCGGGTGTATCCCGACTACCAGAAGGCGCTCAAGCATCAGAACGCATTCGACTTCGATGATCTGCTGGTCAAGCCCGTCGAACTGCTCGAGGCGAATCCCGAGCTCCTCGAGCGCTACCGCGAGCGATTCGCCTTCGTTCTGGTCGACGAGTATCAGGACACGAACCGTGCTCAGTTCCGGTTCGTCGAGCTTCTCGCTGGAGGTCACCACAACCTGATGGTGGTGGGTGACGACGATCAGTCGATCTATGGCTGGAGAGGCGCGGACATCCGGAACATCCTCGACTTCGAAGAGTCGTTTCCCTCGGCCACCACGGTCCGGTTGGAACGGAATTACCGCTCGACGCGGCGGATCCTCGACGCCGCGAATCATGTGATCGCGGAGAACGTGAACCGGAAGGGAAAGACGCTGCGCACGGAGCGGGTAGGGGGAGAACCCATCTCGATCGTCGAGTCTTTCGACGAGAATGATGAGGGCAGATGGATTGTCGAGGAACTCGAGACGCGGGTGCGGGACACGCCGACGCTATCGTATTCGTCGGTCGCGATCCTGTACCGAACGAACGCACAGGCCCGGGCGCTCGAGGACGCGTTCCGGAGGGCAGGCGTGCCCTATCAGGTCGTGGGCAGCGTGCGCTTCTACGAGCGGCGAGAGATCCAGGACGTGCTCGCATACCTGCGTCTCATCTCCAATCCACGTGACGAGGTCGCGTTCGCTCGTGTCGTGAACTACCCCCGGCGAGGCATAGGACTCACCACGCAGGAGCGTCTCGGGCAATGGGCGGCGGCGCAGGGACTGTCCCTTCTCGAGGCCTCGCAGCGGGCCGACGAGATTCCCAAAGTGCGCGCGGCGGCCGCGGCGGGGCTGGGGCGCTTCTCGGATTTGATACAGCGCTTCAGCGTGCGGGCGACGCAGGCTCGTGTCGGAGAACTGCTGGAAGAGCTCATCGAAGACCTGGATCTGGTGCGCCACCTCTACGAGGAGGGGCCGGAAGGGGAGGACCGCGCGCGCAACGTCGCGGAGTTGATCGCAGGCGCGGTGGATTTCGACGCGACGCTCACGCAGGTCGTAGACGAAGAGGACGTCGACACCTTCACGGAGCTGGACCTCTTCCTGCAGCAGGTAGCGCTCGTGGCCGATGTCGACCGACTCGATCCGAACGCCGATACGGCTACCCTCATGACCCTTCACAATGCGAAAGGGCTCGAGTTCCCCATCGTCTTCATCGCGGGGATGGAAGAGGGGCTGTTCCCCCTGGGACGGTCGTACGACGACCCGGACACACTCGAAGAGGAGCGGCGTCTCTTCTACGTCGGCATCACACGGGCCGAGGACAAGCTCACGGTCTCGTGGGCCCGCCAGAGACGGCGTGCCGGAGACTTCAACTACAACTCGCTGTCGTCCTTCGTGGAGGCCATCCCCGAAGAGCTCCTCGAGCACCGGCGCACGAAGCGGCTCACGCTCGTGAGCCAGTCCACGCCACACCATCACGGCAGGCGGCGCCGCGCATACGAGGACTCCGCCATTGGATTCGAGCCCGACCCAGATACGGATGCCGGCATGAATCAGGACACGCCGCGCTTCGTGAAGGGAGAGCGCGTAGCGCATCAGACCTTCGGCTCGGGGTCCGTCGTTGAGATCTCAGGCTTCGGAAGGGACCTGAAGGTGACCGTG
>JAHEKL010000034.1 GCA_024638345.1 Gammaproteobacteria bacterium
GGTCCCCTCGCGCGCCTCGGATACGGAATCGAGGGTACCAGGGTCCACGGCCTCCGCGTATTGGAGGCGCAATCGAGGGTGCTCGGAGACCACTTTCCGAATCGTGCTCAGGAGCCTGCCAGCCCTGGCCTCTCCGGCGTTGAAGCGGT
This sequence comes from Gammaproteobacteria bacterium, assembly GCA_024638345.1. Taxonomy (GTDB): domain Bacteria; phylum Gemmatimonadota; class Gemmatimonadetes; order Longimicrobiales; family Gaopeijiaceae; genus JAAXGI01. The sequence continues at coordinate 150 of JAHEKL010000034.1, forward strand.
CCTCCGCGGCCGACAGGCCGCGCCACAGACCGACGGCGTCCCGGCGCTCGTCTCCGGTCAGGTAGACGTTGCGCGAGCTGAGCGCCAGACCGTCGGCGTCGCGGACCAGAGGGGCCACCTCGATGCGCACGTCGAGATCCAGGTCGTGGACCATCCTCCGTATGAGGACCGCCTGCTGGAAATCCTTGCGGCCGAAGACCGCCAGCTCGGGCCGAACCAGCCCGAACAACTTCGCCACGACGGTGAGCACCCCCCGGAAATGTCCCGGCCGAAACGGGCCGCACAGACGCTGGCCCATCGCGCCCGGATCGACCCCGATCCGGGGCTCACCCGTCGGGTACATGACTTGGTCGTCGGGCGCGAAGACCAGGCGCACCCCTCGATCGGCGGACAACTCGAGATCCCGCTGGAGGTCCCTGGGGTAGGCGTCGAAGTCCTCGCCTTGAGCGAACTGCAGCCGGTTCACGAAGACCGAGACTACGGTCTCGTCGCAGATCTCTCGGGCACGGTCCACGAGCGACAAGTGTCCTGCGTGGAACGCCCCCATGGTGGGGACGAGGCCCAGCGAGCGACCCGCCCGTCGCAAGGCGTTCAGCTCCTCTGCAAGCCTCTCCCGTGTTCGAACCACCAGGGCGGCCGATGAGGTGACGGAGGAGAAGTGGGCGCTCACCCCTCTTCCCCGAAAGTGTGCTCGGGCCCTGGATAGGCCCTTTCCTTCACTTGGGAGATGTAGTCGCGAACCCCTCGGCGCGAGGCCTCGGCCAGATCCGCGAACCGCTTGAGAAACCGCGGGTTGAAGCCAGGGTTCAGCCCCAACGCGTCCGGGAGGACGAGCACCTGCCCGTCGCAGCCGGGACCCGCGCCGATGCCGATCGTAGGGACCTCCAGCCCCTCTGAAATCCTTCTCGCCACCGAACCCGTCACGAGCTCGAGGACGATCGAGAAGCAGCCCGCCTCTTGCAGAGCTTCGGCCTCGCTCTCCAGCCGATCCGCCCCCTGCGCATCGCGACCCTGAACCCGCGTACCTCCCAGCGCGTGCACGGACTGAGGTACGAATCCCAGATGTCCCATGACCGGGATGCCGGCTTGGACGAGTCTGCGGATCGTGCGACAAGTCTGGTCGTCCGCCCCCTCGAGCTTCACCCCGTGCGCGCCGGTCTCCTTCATGACTCTTCCGGCACTCTCGATCGCGCGCTCGGTGGAGGCTTGATAGCTGAGGAACGGAAGGTCCACCACGGTGAACGTCCGCGGTGCGCCACGACGAACCGCACGGGAATGATGGATCATGTCGTCGAGCGTGACCGGGAGCGTCGAATCGTATCCCATCACGACCTGGCCCAGCGAATCCCCCACCAACAGCATGTCGACCCCCTCCTCTTCCAGAATCCGGGCAAAGAGGTAGTCGTAGCAGGTAAGCACGGTGATGGGTTCGCCCCGGGATTTCATCTGTCGGAAATCCCGGACGGTCAATGCTCTCTCGGGAGGCGGACGCTCAGCAGACATGACGGCGGCTGCGTATGGGAGGCCCGATGGCAGGACACCACGTGAAAGGAGAGCCGGGATCTGGTCGAACAGGCGTGTCTAACCCTCGTACGAAGTTACCGTTCCCGGTCGTCGAGTGCGATACACCTGTTTTGCCGAAGGCCCCGCATACCTGGATCGAGTTAGTTTCCCCCATGTCCGTAAGATGGGACCCGCTGCTCACCGCGGCGACCGCCGAGGAGCTGCACTCTCGCCTCGCTGGGGCGCGTGTCCGCGGCCTCACGCTGGACCGTGACGGCCGAAGGGTGATCGTGCACATGCGAGATCAGACGCTCGTCCTTGAACTCCACCCTCTTCGCGGCTGGCTCTCCCTCCTCCCTCCGAACGAGGCGCTCGAGGCGGCGCGACCCTATGCGGGCACGGTCAGGCGAGTCCACGCGCCACCCGACGAGAGCATTTTGGTCCTCGTGCTGCGTCCGGTACGTGGCGCGGAGCCGCTGGAGCTCGTCATCGAGATGATCGGCAACCGCTGGAACGCGATCGTCGTGGCGAGCAAGAGCGGCGCGATCCGGCACGTCCTATACCCGAGGCGGGATCGTAAACGCGTGCTCGAGGTCGGGACCCTCTACGAGCCACCGACCCCCACGAAGCGACTGGGTCTGGACCAGCCCCTCGATCAGGAACAGTGGAGCCGACTCGCCGCGTCCGCACACGAGAGCGAGGAGGCCTCCCGAAGCGAGATCCTACGCGGGATCGCCTGGACGTCGTCGATCAATGTCGGAGCGCTGCTGGGCCCCGACGGGTGGGAGGCTTGGAACCGCATGATCGCGCCCGAGGGATGGGGCGCGTTTCTCGTGGACATGCCATCGGGCCCACAGCCGTATCCCTGCCCCGTACCTCCGCAGCCATCGCGTCCCCTTCCCACGCTGCTGGAGGCGTTTCGTGTCGGTCGGGAATCCGAACCCGATGCCGAGCCTCGGGCCTCGCTTCTCGTTCCCCCGGCCCTGGTTCGCGACCTAGAGCGGCGACGCAAGGACGCTCGGCGGAAGGTTCGAGCGCTGAGGAGAGAACGAGACGGGCTCGAGGAACCCGGCTCCATCCGGGGGATCGGGGATCTGATCCTCGCCCGGTTCGCTCAAATTCCCCGCGGCGCAGAGTCCGTGATCCTCCGCGACTTCGAGGGGCAGGCGGTCGAAGTCCAGATGGATCCGAGTTCGAGCGTGCAGGAGAACGCGGACCGATACTACCGACAGGCTGCCCGGCTCGAACGAGCCTGGGAGAGAGTCCCCCGTCTGCTCGGGGAAGCCGAGGAGGACGAGGCGAGATGCAGCGCCCTGCTGGAGAAGGTGCGGCGGGGTGAGGTCGAGCCGGATTCACTGGCGCGAATCCCTCGCGCCCAGCGGCCCCGAGAAGGATCGTCAGGAACCGGCGGAGAGTCGCCGCTACCCTATAGGAGGTTCTTGAGCTCCGGCGGGCTCGAGATCCGAGTCGGCAAAGGGGCTCGCCAGAACGACGACCTCACCTTCCATCATTCGTCTCCCCGTGATGTCTGGCTGCACGTGCGTCAGGCACCGGGTGCACACGTCATCCTGAGATGGGCCGGAGAGGGCCCGCCACCCCGGAACGATCTGGCGGAGGCCGCGACACTGGCTGCCGTTCATTCTTCAGCCCGGCACTCGGGATCCGTTCCCGTGGCCTGGACACGGCGCAAGTACGTGCGAAAGCCGAGGGGCGCGTCCCCCGGCACGGTGATTCCCGAGAGGGTCCAGACGGTCTTCGTCGCGCCGGACCCCGGGATCGTGGACAGACTGGCTCCGGCGGACTGATCCGAAGCGAGCGACTTCGGTCGATCGAAGCCCCAACCACCGAGCTCGCGGGATCGCTCGGTTGTCTAGGAGCGCTCCCGGTCCATCGCCTCGCGGAGCGAGGCGAGGAAGCGCACACCCGCCTCGACGCCGGACCGGTCCACGGTGTCGAGGAGCGCGCTGCCGACCACCACTCCGTCGGAAACCCCGGCCACGAGGGCCGCCTGCTCGGGGCTGGAGATGCCGAAGCCGACGGCGATCGGTAGGTCCACCAAGCTCCGGAGCTTTCCGATCTCCTCGGCCAGGCTCTCCCTCAGCGCCTCCCGAGCGCCCGTCACGCCCGTGCGGGATATGTAGTAGAGAAAGCCGGAAGCGCCCTGGGCGATCTCGGGAACCCGGTCAGCGCTCGTCGTAGGCGCGAGTAGCCGGATCAGATCCAAGCCCTCCCTCGCCAACCTGGATTCCAGACTCGGATCGGCACCCGCGGGGAGGTCGGTGACCAATAGACCCTGGGCCCCGGCCTCTCTGGCGGCCGTCACGAAATGGTCGACTCCGAACCGGTGGATCGGGTTGAGGTAGCTGAAGAGCACGACCGGGGTTCGTCGGGCGGCTCGGAACTCGCGGAGGAGGTCCAGGGCGCCACGTACGGTCATGCCGCCCTCGAGTGCTTCGAAGGTGGCACGTTGAATCGTAGGGCCGTCCGCCAGGGGATCCGAGAAGGGTATGCCCAGCTCGAGGACGTCGGCGCCGGCGTCCGCCGCGCCCACGAGCAGTTCCAGGCTTGCATCCCGAGTGGGATGACCTGCGCAGACATAGGGAATGAGCGTTGCCTGGCCACGGTCCCGTCGCGCCCGGAAGGCGTGTGCGATGGACAGGTCGGATCCGACGGCCGACCCGCCACCCGCTGGCTCGGTTTGATCCACGCCGGTCCCTTCAGGTCGTCACGTAGTCCGCGACGCGAATGTCGTAGCGGAGGGGATCCGCGGTCTTGATCACGGTCCGCTTCGGCTGACCGGTCGCGGGATCCGTTTCGTCCAGGGAGGCGATCTTGGGGTCGGTGAGCGGGATCGCCTGAGCGTCGGAGATGATCTTGACTACGGGCTGGTGTGGCAGATCGGGATGGGCGTTCGCCCGGATCACCACCGCGAGCTCGAACGTGTCCAGGATCAGCAGCGTACCCACTGGGTAGACCCCCGTCGCGGTGATGAGCGCCTTCACGATCACGGGGTCGAAGCCCCGCTCCGGGCTCTCCAGCATTTCCTTCAGAACCTTGTCCGGCGGAAGCGGTCGGTACTGGTAGCTGCGGACCGAGGTTCCCGCGTCGAAGGAGTCTGCGACCGCTACGATTTTCGTGAACAGCCCAGGAGCCCGAGGGCGCCGGTTCTCCGGGTAACCGGTCAGATCGGTCTTCATGTGATGCTCGTACGCGATGAGCATCTGACGGTACGGAACGTCCATGAAGCCGTGCACCTTGAACAGCTCCAGCAATCCCTCTGTCGGATGCTGCTGCATCGCCTCCCACTCTCGCGCGTCGAGCTTGTCGGCCTTGTTTAAGATGGCCTCGTCCACCCTGGACTTGCCCACGTCATGGAAGAGCGCTCCGAGCCCCAGCTCATAGAGCTCGGTCCTGCTCAGACCCATGCGCTGGCCGATCACCACGGAGAAGATGCATACGTTCACGGAGTGCGTGAACGTGTACTCGTCGAAATCCCGGAGCGCCGTCATGGCAATGATGGACGGCTCGTCGGAGAGGACCTGATCCACGATGCTCTGCACGGCGCGCTTGACCTTTCGGACATTCACCGCGCGCCCCATTCGGAGATCGGAGAGCGCCTCCCTGGCCATCTGCACCGAGCGGGCGTACGTGCGGCGAGCGCCCTCCATCGCATCGGTCTCCAGATCGATGTTCTGCGCTTCGCTCTCCGGACGCACCTCGATCCGCTCGACGGTCGTCGTAGCGAGTCGCTCCTGGAAGCTCTCGAACGGCTGCTCCCCGTCGGACTGCCGAAGTAGGATCGAAAGGAAGGGGGCCCACTCGTCGCGCTGCACGCCCCGGTCCACCACGAGCTCCCCGATCTCGTGCCCTCTCAGGGCACGGGCGAACGAGCCGAAGGTCGAGAAATTCCGCAGATCCAAGCGGAGGCGGGAATCGTTCAGGAAGAAGAAATCCCCGACCACTCGGAGCTCCATGAGGCCCTCCTGGGCCAGGATGGAGGCCGTGACCTCTTGGACCTCGTCGAGCGCCTGCTGGGTCACGTCGTTGTCGAGAGGGTAGAACTTGAGGGCGCGAAGGGCGGCATACAGCGCCCCGAGAAGCCCTCGTCCTGCATCTTGCAGATCCAGCGCCTGAGCGGCGCCCCCGGCCGCTCGCCGCTCGTCACTCATGCGCCGGCCTCCACGCCCCGGCTCGCCCGACCCACCGCACTTCTCACCACGGGATCGTCGTCGGTGTTCGCGCGGGCCAGAGCTTCACGAGCGGCCGGACTCGCGATCCTGCCGAGCCCTAGGGCGGCCCCGGCCCGGACCTCGGACGGCTCCCGTCGCCCCAGTAGCCCCCGTCCGTTCAGTATGCGATCCAGGAACGAGACACCGTCGTCGCCCGCCAGGCCCCCGAAGGCCTCGAAGAAGGCGACCTTCTCGGTCACGTCCGCGTTTCGGAATGCTTTGTCTTCGATCACCGCGCGGAATTCACCGGCAGCGGGCTTGTACTGCATTTCGCCGAGCACGCGGGCTGCCGCGACCCGAAGCTCTCGATCCTCGTCTCCAAGGAGGCGCTGCAGGGCACCCGCGAGGACCTGTGACGGCACCTGCGAAGCGGTATCGACGATCACGCGTCGGACCTGCCGCGGGCCGTGATCCAGCAGCCGGACGAGCGCATCCGCGGCCTCGGTGATGTTCAGCTTTCCGGCCAGCCGAACCGCCCCGGCGAGAACGGACGGATCGTCCGCTCCCAGGAGATCGATCACGACCTCAGGGTTCCCTTCGGCGATGCCTCGGATCGCGCTGCGAAGGACCTCCGCGGCTGCCGGATCGCGGGTCTCTTCCGCGCCTTTCAGCAGCGCGGTCATCGCCCCCGGTCGCAGGTGTCTCAGCAGCTCGGAAAGCTCCTGCGCGTCCGGGGCGACACTCCCGTCCTCCAGGGCCCGGACCAGCTCGGCCACGACTTCGGGGGCCGAGATGTCTTGCGTCAGCCCATCTGCGAGCGTCTGGGCCTCGGAGGACAGGATTCCCGGCCGATCGACCATCTCGCCGATCTCCTTGATGACCCGCCCGGCTTCGGCGACGACGCCTCGGCTGAGGAAGTTGGGCACGAGGGTCCGGAGGATCCCCATGATCTCTGTCTGACGCTCGGGTCGGTCCGGTTCCTCCAAGCGGTCGAAGAGCGCGTTCAGGACCTCCCCCCTCAGGTCGCGGCTCATCTCCTTGCTCAGTTCCGCCCGAAGATACGTGCGCTCCGACTCGTCGAGCGCGTATAGCGTCGGATTGAAATCCTCGGTGCTCACGCTCGACAGCGACGTCGCGTTCTCCGAGGCCGAGGAGCCGTCCTCGGACGGCCCCTCTTCGGGCAACTCGCTCTCGAGGACGTTCGACGCATCGAGCTCAGCGGGCTCACCCAGCCCCGAGAGATCCATCCCGGGACCATCGCCAGCGAGCTCCACGGCCGAGTACGAAAGATGGCTCAGGTCGAGGTCCCAAAGCATCGTGACGAGATCTTCCCCCTCGCCGCGGACGTTGCGTGTCCGGTGAAGGGCTTGCAGCAGATGCTCGATCTCGAGGGTCTCGAGCCCCGAGCTGAAGGTGATGTCGCGGATGCCGTCCCTGTAGAACATGAACGCCAGCGAGTCGGCCTTGCTCTCGTTTCGGTAGACCTCCTCACCCATCCACGTGAACCGGTCTTCCTCAATCAGTACCTGCAGCTTGTCCTGCGTCTCCCAGACCCGGTCGAGCGCCTCTCCCAGGTTCGTCACGAACCTCTTGTACACGGGGTTGTTGGGGTCGTACAGCTGATACGCGCGCAGAGCCTTCGATAGGGTGAGGAAGACATCTCTGACCTCCTCGAGAGGGAGGTCCTCCGGGTCCGCCCAATCGAGGACATCGACCGGATCAGACTGCCTTGTCCCGCTTTCTGTCTCGGTCACGGCAGGTCGTGAGCGTTGAGAGGGTTGCAGTGTCCCACTGAAAAATAGCCCTGAATCCGTACGACTCCTAGTTGCTGGACGGCACCCGTCGCTCGCAGTGGTGATCCGAGCTCCCCTTGGAAAAGGGGACGCTCACAGAATCGAGCCTCTTCCCTCGATCCGCGCGACGTGCGCGACGTCCTTGTCTCCCCGACCGCTCAGGCAAAGGAGCGCCGGTCCATCCGCCAGCTCCTGACGGCCATCGTTGAGGAGATACGCGACGGCATGAGCCGTCTCCAGCGCGGGAATGATGCCCTCGAGCCGCGACAGGCGGTGAAACGCCTCCAGGGCAGATTGATCGTCGACGGACACGTAGCGAGCCCGTCCGGTCGCCTTCAGGTAGGAGTGCTCGGGACCGACGCCCGGATAGTCCAGACCGGCGGACACCGAATGGGCAGGAGCCACTTGCCCGTCCTCGTCTTGGAGCAGATAGGACAGTGAGCCGTGCAGGATTCCCGGTGCGCCGGCCGCGAGAGAGGCCGAGTGGTGCCCGGAGCTCAGACCTTCGCCGGCGGCCTCCACTCCGATCAGAGCCACATCGGCGTCTTCCACGAACGCATGAAAGGTGCCCATGGCATTCGATCCACCGCCGACGCAAGCGATCACTGCGCTGGGGAGTCGCTTCTCGACCTCCAGGATCTGTGCCCGCGCCTCCTTCCCGATCACCGCCTGGAAGTCACGCACGATTCTAGGAAACGGTGCCGGTCCGACCACGGAGCCAATGATGTAGTGGGTCGTCTCGACGTTCGTGACCCAGTCCCGAATGGCCTCGTTCGTGGCGTCCTTGAGGGTCTTCGTGCCCGAGCCCACGGGTCGGACCTCCGCTCCGAGCAGCTGCATGCGATAGACGTTCAAGGCCTGCCGCTCGACGTCCTCCTCACCCATGTAGACCACGCACTCCATATCGAAGAGCGCGCAGGCGGTCGCGGTCGCCACGCCGTGCTGACCCGCTCCGGTCTCGGCGATGATCCTCGCCTTCCCCATCCGGCGGGCGAGAAGCGCCTGTCCGATGGTGTTGTTGATCTTGTGGGCCCCGGTGTGATTGAGGTCTTCCCGCTTGAGATAGATCGGCCCCCAGCCGGCTTCGAGCTCCAATCGCCTCGCACGGTAGAGGGGTGAGGGGCGACCGACGAAGTCGCGTAGGAGGTCATCCAGCTCGTTCCCGAACTTCGGGTCGGTCATCGCCTCCGCGTACGCGATCTCCAGCTCGTCCAGGGCTCGGATCAGGGTCTCCGGGACGTATCGTCCCCCGAAGATCCCGAAACGCCGCTCCATGATCTCCTTGGGTCCAGGGTCCGACCCCACGATCGATTTGTTCATCCGGCCCTCACGCGTCCACCTCGAAGTCGTTCGTCTCCGCTCGTCTGCCCCAACGGGCTCGCTTCGTCCACGTCAACGCGCTCGCTCCGCTCATGAACCCGACGTCTGGCTGCGATTCCCAGGCTGGTGCCCGGCATCTTCGACTCGGCCCGCCTCCTCCAGTGCGCGTTGGACGAACGCGCTCACGAGGTCGGGATCCTTGGTCCCGGGCTCGGACTCCACACCGGAGCTCACGTCCACCAGGTCCGGCTCCAGCTGAGCGACGGCCTCCGCGACGTTCACGGGAGAGAGCCCGCCAGCCACTCCGATACGCAGCCCGGCAGGCGCGCTTTCGCGGGCCGATCGCAGGGCGTCCCATGGGAAGATCCGGCCGGTTCCACCCAACCGATCCTCCTGCCAAGCGTCGAGGAGGACGAGATCGGCCAGGGGGCCGAACCGATCGAACGCGGCGAGGACGTCGTCCCGCGAGCGGACCCGCACGGCCTTCCAGAGTTCCCAGTCCCCACGGGCACGCAACTCCTCCATCCACTCCGGAGCCTCGTCTCCGTGAAGCTGTATCGCCGCAGCGCCGGCCGTTCGGGCCACATTCGTCGCGTCGTCCAGACCGAGATCTGCGATCACGACCACCAGAGGACGCTCGGCCGCGCCCCCGAGCTCGGCCGCGAGCTCGGGAGAGACGGTGCGAGGCGAGCCCGGTACGAGGACCGCGCCCACGTAGGAAGCGCCGGCGTCTGCGGCCGTGCGGGCGTCCACCAGGCGAGTGAGCCCGCAGATCTTGACCCGGAGCACTGCGGCTAACCCTGAGCCGGCGACGAAGACCGACGGGACGCGGGAACACCGGACAGCTCACGGGCCTTGTCTGCCGGGTTCGCGGCACGGAGCAGGGCTTCGCCGACCAGAATCGCGTCTACTCCCACACGACCCAGGGACGCCACGTCCGACCGATCGCGGATCCCGCTCTCCGAGACCAGCACGGCTGAATCGGGCACGGATCCCACTAGTTCGGTCGTTGTCTCCAGGCGGGTCGTGAAGTCACGGAGATTGCGGTTGTTGATCCCGATGACCGATGCGCCCGACCCGACCGCCCGTTCCAACTCCACTCGGTCGTGAACCTCGACGAGTGCCGTCATCCCAACCCGCTCGGCCGCCTCCCGGAGATCGCGGAGGAGTCGATCCTCCAGAACGCGCACTATGAGCAGGATCGCGTCTGCCCCCGAGGCACGGGCCTCGAGGATCTGCAGATCGGAGATCACGAAGTCCTTTCGCAGGACGGGAATCTCTGTCGACGCGCGAGCCTCGGACAGATCGGTCAACGATCCGCCGAAATAGTCCTGGTCGGTCAACACCGAGAGAGCGGACGCACCCGCGGCCCGGTAGTCTGCGGCCAGCCCGCCCGGATCCAGGTTTGGACGAATCGGGCCGGCCCCGGGAGAGCGGCGCTTGATCTCCGCGATCAGCGAGACCACGCCCGGCCGGCTCAGGGCCGCGCGAAAGTCCCGGGGGTCGGGCGCGTCCTCAACTCTCGCCCTGAGCTCTCCCTCCTGACGGGCGAGCCGGGCTACCTCAGTCCGCTTGGTCTGCAGGATCCTCGAGAGGATGTCGGGCCCCGGATCCGCCGAATGGACCGGCGAGGCCGGCTCAGGTTGCGTTTCGGGCAACGTTCGGGTATCCTTGTTTCGGTGCTTGTTCGGTTTCTCGTCCCCAGAAACGTCATCGGAGACGGCCATGGCCCTGACGAGACGACAAAAACAGATCCTCGATTACGTCAGCGCTTACATCGATCGAAACGGGTATGCCCCGAGCTTCGAGGAGATCGCGGAGTCCTTCGGTTACGCGTCACTGGCCACGGTGCATGAACATGTAAGCAATCTGGAACGCAAGGGCTACATCAGAAAGGCTTATAACCAGAGCCGCTCCATTGAGCTCGTGCGTGGCGTCGCGACCCCGGCGGGGGTCGAGCTCCCACTGCTCGGCCAGGTCGCCGCCGGGTTACCGATCGAGGCGATTCCCGAGACCGAGACGATCCTGGTCCCGCCGGATATGCTTCGAAAGGGCGGAAAGAACTATGTCCTGCGGGTCAGCGGCAACTCGATGATCGAGGAGCAGATCCGCGACGGCGACTACATCATCGTGAACAGCCGAAACACCGCCGAAGACGGGGAGATGGTGGTCGCCCTCATCGATGGCGAGTCCGCGACCGTGAAGAAGCTCTACCGAGAGCCGGGAAACCGGATCCGGCTGCAGCCTGCAAACGAAGCGCTCGAGCCCATGCACTTTCCATCGGAGCAGGTGGTCGTGCAGGGCGTCGTCGTGGGCGTCATCCGACGCTATTGACCCGGGCCGAACGGAGAGAATCATGCGCATACCCTTCGCCGCCGGGTCCCTCAGGGGAAAGAACTCCAGGATCCTCCTTGTCCCGGGGCGTACCCGGCCTCCCTTTCCGGGGCCCTGGACGCTCGCCGCCGTTCTACGAGTTCCTGACCCGAGCTCGCCCCCTCAGGCGTCGTCGGAAGCGGCCCGGGACGACTCTTTCCGGAGGGATTCGAGGGTTCGCTGGGCTTCGCCCGAATCCAGGGCCCCCTCCGCGAGGTCCACCGCACGCCGCAGGTCTTCGGCTCGTCCGCCGACATAGAGGGCCGCGGCGGCGTTGAGGACGACGGCGCTTCGCGCCCCACCCCTCTCTTCCCGGGCCAGGACCGCCTCGATGATCCGGGCGTTCTCCTCCGGACTTCCGCCCGCCAGCTCATCCGACGAGCAGGGCTCGATCCCAAGGTCCTCGGGTCGCACGTCGTACTCCTCGATCTCGCCACTCCTCAGCTCCGCGACTCGGGTGATCCCGGTCGGGCTCAGCTCGTCCATACCGGGAGCACCGTGGACCACGAGAGCCCGCTCGTGCTCCAGGGCTTGGAGCGCTCGCGCGATCAGACCGATCAGATCTGGATCCGCCACACCCACGACCTGACGGCGCACCCCGGCCGGATTGGTCAGCGGCCCGAGTAGATTCATGATCGTAGGGATCTTGAGCTCCTTTCGGACGGATCCGACGTGTCTCATGGCGGGGTGGAGGAGCGGTGCGAACATGAAAACGATGTTCGCTCGCTCCAAAACCTGACTCATCGCGGTGGGCGACAGCTGGATCTGCACCCCGAGGGCCTCCAGCACGTCCGCGCTCCCGCTCTTCGAGGTGAACGAGCGGTTCCCATGCTTCGCGACGCAGACCCCGGCCGAGGCGGCCACGATGGCCGCGGCGGTCGAGATGTTGAAGGTCGTCACGGACCCTCCGCCGGTGCCGCAGGTGTCGACCAACACTCGATCCCGGGGAGGTTCAACCGGGATCATTTCTCTTCTCAAAGCCTTCACACCGCCAGCGACCTCGGACGGCGCGTGTCCCTTCGTGCGGAGCGCCACGAGCAGTGCCGCGGTCTGCACTGCAGAGGCCTGGCCGGACATGATCTGATTGAAGGCCGCCTCGGCTTCCTCCAAGAGGAGATCCCGGCCCTCGGTCACTCGGGCGATCAGGGAGACCAATTCCATTGCACGTGATGGTTGAGGTCGTGGGCTGTCGAGCGCGCCGGCGGAGCTCGGCTCCGACTGGCTCGGGCTTCGAAATCGACACGAAGGCCTAGACGCTAGGGACGCCGACAACGGGGGTCAACCAACCCCTGGCCGCGGCTTCGGGAGTCGCTTGACATCATCCACCTCCCGGGTACCTTTGCCGGCGTGACCTCCCAGGAGCTCCGACGGTACTGCCTCATCGTTCAATACGACGGCTCTCCCTTCCACGGGTGGCAGCTCCAGGACTCGGGGCCGACGGTGCAGGGTGAGCTCGAGAGCGTTCTCGAGAGGATCACCGGAGCACGCCGACCGGTGGTAGGCTCGGGTCGCACCGATTCGGGGGTGCATGCGTTGGGTCAGGTCGCAGCCGTAGATGTTCCGGAGACCTGGTCGGCAACGGAGCTCAGAGCCTCCCTCAATGCCCTACTGCCTCCCGAGATATGGGTGGATGAAGCGCGGAGGGTTCCGCCCGACTTCCATCCTCGGTATCACCCGTCCGCGCGAACCTACGAGTATCGCCTCGGTTTGGGACACGTCGCAGGATCCCCTTTTTACTGTCGTTGGTGCTGGGACGCCTCCGCCCTGACCATGGACATCTCCAGGTTGGAGGCCGCAGCGGAGCTCCTGTCCGGCCGTCACTCCTTCGGTAGATTCGCAAAGGCGGGACAGCCCGAGCGCGGAGAGCGATGCCACGTCACACGCGCAGGCTGGACGAGTTGGAATCAGATCGGGTACCGATTCGAGATCACCGCGAACCGATATCTGCATCGCATGGTCCGCTACTTGGTCGGTACGATGGTCGACATCGCCCGAGGTAGACGGAGAATCGAAGAGATGGAGGAGCTGCTCTCGTCCCCTGGAACCTCTCTTAGGACCTCCCGGCCAGCTCCGCCCCAGGGGCTCTTCCTAGCGCGGGTGGAGTACCCTCCTGAGCGGCTGGGCGACTCCGCCGATCGAGACCCCTTACGAACGGATGCGCCGACTCGATGAAGATCTTTCTGGACACCGCGGACCTGGCCGAGATCGAGCGTGCGGCGGAAGCCCATCTGATCGACGGTATCACCACCAATCCGTCGCTCCTGGCCAAGTCGGCGGGAGATCGAGAGCCCGAGGAGATGTTCTTGGACATCTGCCGGGCGGTCGACGGCCCCGTGTCGGCCGAGGTAGTCGCGGTCGACGCGGCCGGGATGGTCAGCGAGGGCCGAAAGCTCGCGGCCATTCACGAGAACATCGTGGTAAAGGTACCCCTCACCGAGCCGGGTCTGCGAGCGTGTCGCGCGCTTCGTGAGCACGACATCCGGGTGAACGTCACGCTCTGTTTCTCCACGACGCAGGCTCTTCTCGCCGCGAAAGCGGGAGCCACGTACATCTCGCCGTTCGTGGGCCGGCTCGATGACATCGGCCACGACGGGATGGAGATCGTGCGGGACATCCGACAGGTCTACGACGAGTACGATCTGGAAACGGAGATCCTGGCCGCGTCGCTCCGCCACCCTCGGCACGTTCTGGAGGCCATGTTGATCGGTGCGGACTGCGCGACCCTTCCTCCCAAAGTTTTGTATCAATCCATGAAGCACCCCCTCACGGACCGGGGTCTCGACGCGTTTCTCGCTGACTGGCAGTCCTTGGGCAAGGAGCTTTGATCCGAGACAGGGCCATGAAGTTCGTCATGAAGTCGGGGATCCCGCGTTGGGCGCGCTCCCACGCGGCGTTGGCGTGTGGACTCGTACTGCTGTCCGCGTGCGAGAACGAAGGAGGGCTCGCCGCCCGCGAGCCGGAGTCGGTTCCACCTGCTCTCGCGTTCGGCGAAGTCCGGGAGCGCTCAGCGGCCAACCCGACCGCTCTCCCCGTTCAGGCGCCGGGTGCGTCGACCCCGAACGCCGCGCTCACGCAGAGTCGAGAGACGGCGGTGGTCCGGGCTTCGGAAAGCGTCGCGCCGGCCGTGGTGGCTGTAAACGTGCTTCGAGCTCAACAGGTGCGGGCGCGTGATGCTTTCTGGGACGACTTCTTCCCGTTCGGATCGTTCGGTGCCTTCGGTGGCGGGACGACGTCTCGGCTGATTCCTTCGTTGGGCTCCGGGTTCATCGTCGATCCCGCCGGCATCATCCTCACAAACGACCACGTGGTGCGAGGCGCCGAGCAGATTCTGGTCACGTTCTCGGACGGACGCGACGCCGAAGCGACCTTGGTCGGGACCGACGAGACGACGGACGTCGCCGTGATCCAGGTCGAGGAACGGGATCTCCCAACCGCTCCTATCGGCCGCACCTCCGACCTGCGGATCGGGGAGTGGGTCATCGCGTTGGGAAACCCGTTCGGCAACATGCTCTCCAATCCGGAGCCGACCGTGACTGTGGGAGTGGTCTCGGCGGTCGGGCGGCACATCGTTCCGGCGCGTGAGAGCGCGGGGTTCTACCTCGGGATGATCCAGACCGACGCGGCTATCAATCCGGGCAACTCGGGCGGGCCCCTCGTCAACGCGCTGGGCGAGGTGATCGGCATGAATGCATCGATCTTCT